>NZ_VSKN01000009.1:0-138587 GCF_008086185.1 Bizionia gelidisalsuginis | reverse complement strand
TATTGAAGAAGCTAGAAAAACAGAAAAAACGCATAGACCAGAACTTCTCGCTAACGGAGATACCCATAGACAGTTGCTGGCCAGGAGTCGATATCTGCTATTTAAACCAAAGACCAAATGGACTGCAGGACAAATAGAAAGAGCAGAAATATTGTTTAAGCTTCATCCAACTATTGAAAAAGCCTATAAGTTAGCTCAAGCACTAAGTTATATATATGAAAACAATACGAATAAAGATGTAGCAAGACTAAAATTGGCTCAGTGGTATAACGAAGTAGAAAACTCAAATTTTAAGTCCTTCAATACCATTGCAAGGTCTATACAAATCCATTACAAACCAATTTTGAATTATTTTAACAACAGGAGCACCAATGCTTCCGCGGAATCTTTTAATGCAAAAATCAAAGAGTTCAGGTCGATGTTTACAGGCGTAAGAGATGTTAAGTTTTTCTTGTTTAGACTTACTAAATTATATGCCTAATTTATGTCACTCCCCAAAAATATTCCTTGATCCTTGAATAGTTCTAAGTTTACAGCCATTTCACCGGCAGATTGAACCTGAGCTATAGAATTAGTATAAGTAATGAATAACAGCGCCGAAAGGGCAAATAGCCTAGATTTTATCATCAAATAGTTTTATAATTTGCAGTTTATGTGTTGAAAATCACAATATTAGTGATAATCAGAGGTTCTCTCAAGATAATCGGGGTCCATTTTTTGGTATAAACAAAGCCCTAGATTTAAAACATACAGTACAGACTTCTACTCTCTAGATATAGCAAACCTGCTATATAGAATACGCTCTATTAAAACGAAAGATTGTAGTACCTATTTAGTCTTAATTTTGAGAAAACACTTTTATTTAACCGAAAAATCCTTTCCAGTTAATTACGAGCTTAGGATTAAGCAAATGGATTGTTTTTGTGTTCTTATTCCAAACAATTTGCTTCTGTTTTCAAATTTTATTAAATTATAAAATCAAACACAGAATTTTCAATTATTCCAAATATACAACCTATTAGAGCTTGTACCGTATTTTTTTAACTCTAATTGAAATTCTAGAATGGAATTAAGACGGCGTACCTTACTATAATAAACAAAAAAAGCTTCACATTTCTGTGAAGCTTTACTAGTAGCGGGAACTGGACTCGAACCAGTGACCTTCGGGTTATGAGCCCGACGAGCTACCTACTGCTCTATCCCGCGTTGTTCGACTGCAAAGATACAAACCTTTTTAGATATAACAAGCCTATTTTTAATAAAATTTTACTGTTCTATATTAACCGCTTCAAAACCAATAAGTTCACCGTCAAAAAAAATTACAGATAACTGTATTGGGTTACAACACACCTCGCAATCTTCTACATAAGTCTGTTTAGACTCGCTAGGATCAAGTAGCATAGAGATATTTTCCCAACAATATGGGCATTGAAATAAGTATTCGTACATAATTTATAGCATAAAAAAGAGCCAACTAAATAGCTGGCTCTTGTTGTATTATAATAGCAATTTGTAAAAGAGTGTTAATCTCTCTCTACAACATAAGTGTCTTCTATATTTAAAATAGCTTTCTTAACGTCAACCTTATTATCGATAACACTAACATATTCACGAGCCATCATATTATCGCTAATCATTAATGTATTAAGTTTTGATAAGTTATTTAGTTGAATTGGTAAATGACCTACCAATTTATTTTCGGATAAGATTAGCTCTTCTAACTGCTTTAAATCGCTAAGTTCTGTTGGAATATACCCGTGTAATTTATTATCGATAAGACTTAACTTTTTGAGTAGTATTAGTCTGCCTAACTCAACAGGAATATCTCCAGTTAAAAAATTGCTTCCCAATTCTAAAGATTCAAGTTTATTCAATAGTCCTAAAGACGTCGGAATAGAACCAGATAATGAATTACTATACAACGCTAATTTCTTTAAGTTTTTTAAATCTCCTAACTCTGAAGGAATAGTTCCCTCAAACGTATTTAAAAATAATTCCAATGTATTTAAATTGCTTAACAGCCCGAGTGAAGCAGGAATTGTTCCCGCGATTTTATTGAAACCCAGATTTAGATTTTGTAAATATTTAAGATTTCCTATTTCTTGAGGTAATGTCCCCGTTAGATTATTCAATTGTAAATCTAAAGCAACAACTTTATCATTTTCTACAGTCACTCCGTACCACGTAGTTACTGGCTCAGAGAGATCCCAAGTATTTGTCCACTGCTCACCCTGTGTAGAACTATATATAGCTAATAATGCCTCTTTTTCTAATGAAGAGATGTTTGCGACTGCAAAGGCAGAGACCAACAAACAAAGCAAGGTTAATTTAATAGTTTTCATAAGGTTAGATTTAAGACTAATTATATATCAAATATACTTTGAAATATGACCAACTACAAGTTTTTTCGACGAACGACACAAATAATGTTAAAAACATAGCTTTTAATAGGCTACTAATAACTTCTAACCTACCTGTAAACACTGTTAAATAGCCGCTCTTTCTAATATAACTTCTCTAATTCTTCTTGAACATTCTCCCAGTCTTCCATTAAAGTCTTCAGTTTTTCTTTTTTAGCTTCGTAAACACCAAAAAACTTAGGATCTGAAACGACCTCGTCGTAATTAGTTGCTAATTCAACGTCGATTGCTTTGATATCTTTTTCTAACTGATTTACTTTAGACTCAATATTACTCAATTTATTATTAAGAGATTTTAGTTTCTTTTGGTCGCCGTAACTCTGTTTTTTGGTTTCTTTAGGTGTTTCTTTTACAACCGTTCGCTTTTCCACTTCTCGTAAATTTTCAACTTTACGTTGCTCTAGGTAATAATCGATATCCCCTAAATACTTTCTAATATTCTGATCCTTAAATTCGTAAAGTGTTGAGGTTAATCCTTGTAGAAAATCTCTATCGTGAGAGACGAGAATTAGGGTGCCTTCAAATTTTATTAAGGCCTCTTTTAGTACGTTTTTAGATTTAATATCCAAGTGGTTAGTAGGCTCATCCATAATAAGCACATTAAACGGTTGCAGCATTAATTTTGCTAGTGCCAAACGGTTTCTTTCCCCTCCAGATAATACTCTTACATATTTGTCTGCATCATCCCCGCGAAATAAAAACGAACCTAAAATATCGCGTACTTTACTTCTGTTGGTTTCATTTGCCGCATCAATCATAGTATCTAAAACGGTTTTGGTACCGTCTAAATATTCTGCTTGATTTTGTGCAAAATACCCTATTTGAACGTTGTGACCCAATTTAAGATAGCCACCGTGCTCAATATCACCCACTAAAATTTTAGCCAATGTCGATTTACCCTGTCCGTTTTGCCCTACAAAGGCGGTTTTAACATCGCGCTCTATCAATAAGTCAACTCCCGAGAGTACTTGCTTTTCACCATATCTTTTAGAGAGATCATCAGCTTCAATAACCACTTTACCTGGCGTTATAGAAACAGGAAAATTTAAGGTCATTACACTATTATCATCTTCATCAACCTCAATTCTATCTATTTTATCCAGCTTTTTTATTAAAGATTGCGCCATTGTCGCTTTACTTGCTTTGGCTCTAAACTTTTCAATTAATTTTTCGGTTTGCTCAATCTGCTTTTGCTGATTTTTTTGCGATGCCAATTGTTGCGTTCTTAACTCTTCGCGCAACACTAAATATTGCGTATATGGTTTCGGATAATCGTAAATACGCCCTAAAGAAATTTCAATAGTACGATTCGTAACATTATCTAAAAACATTTTATCGTGCGATACAATAGCTACTGCACCAAAATAGTTTTTAAGAAAACCTTCTAGCCAGATAATAGATTCGATATCTAAGTGATTTGTTGGCTCATCGAGAAGTAATACATCGTTATTTTGAAGTAACAACTTTGCTAATTCTATACGCATTCTCCATCCTCCAGAGAACGTATCGGTTAGTTTATCGAAATCTTCTCTTTGAAATCCTAATCCTTGAAGAATTTTTTCGGTTTCCCCTTGATAATTATAACCTCCGATTATCTCATATTGGTGCTGTACCTCATTAAGTTCCACCATAAAATCGTGGTACACGTCACTTTCGTAATCGGTACGCTCGGCCAATTGGGTATTAATGTGCTCCATTTTAGCCTCCAATTCCTTAATCTCTACGAAGGCTTGGTGAGCCTCCTCTAAAACAGTACGCCCTAACACAAAATCGATGTCTTGTCTTAAGAAACCTATTTTAAGTTCTTTATCCGAAGCTATTTGCCCGGTATCGGGTTCCATGTCTTTAGACAATATTTTAAGCATTGTAGATTTTCCTGCCCCATTTTTTCCTATGAGCCCCACTCTATCACCATTACCGAGTTTAAATGTAATGTCTTCAAAGAGGTAGACCCCTTGAAATGATATCGATAAGTTATGTATGTTTAGCATAAATTTGCAACTATTGTTACCAAGTTTTAGATTAATAAAACTTAAGTTTGTGTTTTAAACGTGAGCTTACTTCAAGCTATAATTAAAATATGTTTTTCCCGAAAGATTGACTCCTTAATTGAAGAATTCTTTGACTAAAAAAAAACACTTTATTCTAACTTTCGAATTAAATCGCGTTTAGTTTATAAAAATGCAAAAGTACATAAATATTATGTTTAAAAAAGGATCTAAATTATACGGAATATTTAAAGGCGTTTGTCCGAAGTGTCATAACGAGTCTATGTACAAAAACACCAATCCCTATAAGTTAAATGATGTTTTTGAGATGCACGATAGATGCAGCCATTGTAATACAAAATATAAAATAGAACCCTCGTTTTTTATAGGTTCTATGTATGTTAGTTATGGTTTAGGTATTGCATTCTCTGTTGCTGCATTTGTTATTAGTTACCTTTTTATAGGAAGTTCTTTAACCACTGCTTTTGTCGCAATTGTAGTAACGCTCATTGGCTTTATGCCAATAATTATGCGATTATCTAGAAATATATGGATAAATATTTTTATGAGTTATGATAAAATTTTAGATAAAAACGCTAAGAAATAAATCGGAGATAGTCAATTTCTTGAGCAATCGCTCCCTTATTTTCTATCGCCTCGTATAACTTTTCTGCGACATAAGGACCAATCAAAACCCCACGTGTTCCTAATCCGTTTATAATGTGAACATTTTTATATTCGGGATGACTTCCTATTATTGGACGCCTATTGCTAACTGTTGGACGTATACCCGCCGATTGTTCTACTACTTTAAACGGACAATTAATTAAGGGCTTTAGCTTGCTTAAAAGCTGCTCCTTTGCAGTTTCAGTAACTGCATTGGTTTTATCCGTCCAATTATACGTAGAACCTACCGTATATAAATCGTTCCCTTTTGGAATAATAAAAACACTCGCTTTTAAAATGTAATCTATTTTAAGTGCTGGAGCGTGGATAGTTAATAATTCGCCTTTAGCTTCTTTTAAAGACACTCTAGGAAAAAATATGTTATTTACAACCCCGTAACCTTCAGCAAATACAATATGTTTAGCGGTAATATTTTTATAGCTAACTGCTGAAGTGTTTATAGTAAGCCCTTCAAAATCGAACGTTTCTTCAAGTAATTGGGCATTCGCTTTTAAATCCTGAGTATAACTATCAATAAGAACATTGGTGTCAATGCGACCTGTTTCAAGAACTTCACCAAAACCAAAGTCGGCATTTACTGAAGCGTTAGTATTTTTTTGAAGCGTTGTAGACATAAATCGAGACAACTCTAATTGATCTGAAGCCGCGTACCAATCATTTTGTTCCTCGAGAGAGGTAAACCGTCGGTAAACAGGAATTTTATAGTCTAGTTTTATATCCAACCGCTTTTCTATCGCTTTATACATTGGTAAAGCAACAGCTAATTGCTCAACCGATTTCCAGACTACGCTAAAGCGTTTTAAAACGACTGGATTGTAAACCCCACCAGCAACCAAAGAGGCTTGCTGAGAATGATTATTCATCACTACAAACGATTTGTTATTCGCAATTAATTGCTCGCAAAAGGAAATACCAGCAAGACCGCACCCTACAATAATATAATCTACATTCATAACCGCGAAGATATAATATAAAATGACGAAAGTGTCTTAAAACAAAAAACGCTCACTTAAAAAAGTGAGCGTTTTTATTAACTATAATTATTAAATTAGTAGGACCACATATCTAATTCAAAATTTCTAATTTTCTCTTTTATTCTTTTAGACTCTAATAACTGCATTAAAGCATTCTCTGCAACGTACTCGTCTATTGTTCTATCTCCATATACATTTTCTTCTTTATAAATCACTCCACTAAAACGTCTAGCGTTTAAGATATGATCGAAAGAAAACGGTACGGCACTATTTTTTGTATTAAACGATTTTGCTTCGTGTAAAACATTTCTAGCATCGGGAAAGAAAACCCAAAATAATGGATTTGGTAATTTATTCGATTCATCGTTAGAGTCAATAAAGTTAACATCTGGTGCTGCCGGAGCAATACCTAAAAGCCTATACTTTAATTCTCCTTGACGTTTATCGAAATACCAAAGCCCTTTTATTAAGTAAGCACTCACATCAAAAGAAGAAATTTTACGAGTTGTAATATACTCAGGATCTACATAACCATCGGCATTAAACTGGTCGTACCCTATTTCTAGCGTATCCACTTTAGTCGTAATGTCTTTAAGTTCTTTTTGCGTACGTAAACCGGTGAAATAAGAATCGTTATATACTTTTTCAATTTTCCCTTGGGCAATAGCCTTTATTAAAACATCGTAAAGTGATCTTCTGTTGCTACCAATATTATTGGTATCTACAGGGTAATATAACGGAAAATTTACACGTTCGTCTAGTACTACTTTTTCCCAAGTCATTTTAGCGAACATAATATCTCTATCGTCAACGTACCCGTAATCTAACGGCTTGTCGTTATCTAGCGCTTTTTGTTCTTCAGTTCTTACTCCAATTTCATCTGGATCTTTGGCATTTAATATGTTAGCCTGAGCAAAAGCTCCTGAAGACAAACACATACCCAAAATAACTGTTAATAAAGATTTATAATTCATTCTAAAAATAATTTAATTGTTTTTAATTACAAAGTTGCTTGATTAGTTAGATAACTCTATAATAATTGGTGCTGCTGGTTTTATTTTTGGACCATTAGATCGTGATCTAATTTCAAAAATCTGAATATCAGCTCCTCTTTTTGCTTTTCTTAACGCCGCTTTTGCTTGACCGCTAAGTTTGTTTCCTGAAACCGTTACACTTGGTTGCCCAGGTACTTTCATTTTAAATCCAGTCACTGTTAAAGGTAAATCGAAATCAAAGTCTTCTAAGACTGCTCCAATTGTACCAATTTCAACGTTGTTTCTAGGTAATTTGAAAGATCCAGACTTTCCAGCTAACTGACCAGAAGGTGTTGGGATATCTTTAATTCTAAAGGTCTTCTTATCTGACGCTTTAGAACCATCATCAAGAGTTGCGCTTACATTAATAGTAACCTCTCTTCCTGAAGTTGGAACCATTGTATAAGCTCCAGCCTTAGATGATTTCTTTAAACCTGATCCACTCGCAGATACTTTATTATCTGGAACACCGGCGAAAGAAATCGTCATTGGGTTAGCAACACCACGGTATACAACATTCATTTTATCTGCAGAAATAGTTGCAGAGTTTGGACGTGGAACTACCACGTAATTTGCTTTAATAGGAATTTCTAAAGGCTTACCATCTTCTAAAAAAGTAAATTTACCTTCAATTTCATGAGCACCAACATTACCAACATTAAAGTCTAGTTTAGCAGCTCCCGTAGAGTCTATTGCGTTCGCAATGTCTACCTCACTACCTTGAACAACTAGTTTAGAAGGTGTTACGTTAGCGTACTTTCCTATTACTACTCTCCCTGAAAATTTTTCACCTGCAAAAAATGCAGATTTATCAGCCAATACAATAGCTTGGTATTTATTAAGAGATACTGCGGCATCTAATGTGTTACCTAAGAAAAGGTTAAACATATTTGCTTCGGTTACTTTAACATCATTTTGCATTGCTGTTAGTTTCGTGTAAGAAGCAATTGCTGGGTACCCTTTGTAATGGTGATCTAACCATTCAATTTGTTTACCATCAGCGTTTTTTTCTGGTTCAATACTAAAACGTCTGTTAAAGCTTTCTATCGCTTTTTTGTATTTCACATCTGTACCTAAAATAGCTAAGATCTCTTTTTTATACTTTTCGATCTCTGCAATTACGGCTTCACCCTCTTTTGTTAAACGATCTCCTGTAAACCATTTTTCATCTAGGATATCTGTTTTATCCATAGATTCGAAAGGTAATTGACCGGTTTTAGGATCTATTTCATAATCTCCCGCTTTTATTAAGTCCTGCTTTAATCCTCCAATATATCTGAAAAATTTATCTGAAACAATACTTACTTGTTTTGCTTTAGTTGCCGGTACTGCAAAATCTTCTGGTTTCTCTTCTGCTTTAGTTTCTAAATTCTCTAATAGTGCGCTGTTTTTTTCTGTAGTAGCCTCGTTAGACTCTACAAACTTTGCTTCCATTAAACCAAATGCCGATAATACTTCTTTTGACATATTCATTGCTATCATTGCGATAAATACCAAATACATCAAGTTAATCATTTTCTGTCTTGCGGACTGTTTTCCTCCTGCCATGTCTAATTAGTTTGTTTTGTTAATAATTAAGTGTACTAATTACTAATTAGTTTTTATTCATTGCAGATAACATACCACCATAAACACCATTTAAAGATGAAAGGTTTGATGCTAACGATTGCATTTGCTCTTTTAATTTAGAAGCATTTTCTACAGTTTCTTCATTAATAGAAGCTTGGCGGCTTGCGCTATCCATTTGTACTTTATAAAGACTGTTTAAAGATTCTAATTGAGCTGCAGCTAATGACATTTGCTCACCGTATTTTTTAGTTGATGCCATAGAATCTACTGTTGGAGCAATTCCTTTTGCAGCGCCTTCAAAGTTTTTAATGCTGTTTCCTAAACTCGCCATTAATTCACCATCAATTTTAGCTTCTTTTAATAAGTTATCTAATTTTTTAGATAAAAGTCCGTCTGCTTCTTTAGGGTCTTCATTTTTTGATTGTTTCTTTAAAGATCCTTCTCCTCCAGCTAATTCTGGATACACTTTAGACCAATCTAAATCTCCTGATTGCTTTTCGAAAGCTGAAAGCGTAAATACGATAGCTTCAACAACCATACCTATTGTTAAGATAAGTGATCCATAAGGCCAGTGTTGGATTTTAAATAATGCTCCAAGAATTACAATTGCAGCTCCAAGCCCGTAGACCATGTTCATTGTTGAAAGTTTTCCTTTTTGTGCCATAATTTCTAAGTGTTTTAATTTTTAGTAGTTAAGTTAATTTATTAATAGTTAAGTAGGTATTTTAAATTATCGTCTAGAGTTAGCTGTAACTTCAGTTCCCATATAATCTTGAACGGTTCTGAAACCAATATAACTTCTTGATGAGTCTGCATATTCATAATCTCTTGAACTTACTTGTAAAAAGTAGGCCACATCTTTCCAAGAACCACCTCTAACCACTTTACGTTGGTTATTTTTATCGTTGACACTTGGGTTAATAGTAGATACAAATTCGTAAGATCCTGGATCGTAAGATGCATTTACCCATTCTGAAACGTTACCAGCCATATTATAAAGGTTAAAATCGTTTGGCTCGTAGGCATCTGCTTCTACAGTATATAATGCTTGATCTGCTGCGTAATCACCGCGTAATGGTTTAAAGTTAGCCATAAAACAACCTCTATCGTTTTTGGCATACGGCCCACCCCAAGGAAATGTTGCTGCTTGCAAACCACCTCTTGCTGCATACTCCCACTCTGCCTCAGATGGCAAACGATAAGAGTTTACAAAAGCTTTCTTTTTCTCCTTTCTATATGAGTTATGCTTTAAGGTTCTCCATTGGCAAAATGCTTTGGCCTGTTTCCAAGTTATTCCTACTACTGGATACTCACTGTAAGCATCGTGCCAGAAATAATCATTGTGCATTGGTTCGTTATAAGAGTAAGCAAAATCTCTAATCCAAGCTGTTGTATCTGGATAGATAGCTACTTCTTCTTTCATTATAACGTCTTTACGTCGTAAGTTTCTGTTTTTAGCCGCTTTTTGAATATCCATATACGTGTACTGAAACTTAAACTTCGTTACATCCCACGTTCTTTGTCCGTTATAAGACTCTTCTATAGGAAGGTACATTGTATCCATAACTTCAGCATAAAACTCATCTGGATATTCGGCGGTGTCAAAAACCAAATCAATGTCTTTGTTTAATTTTTTGCCTTCGTAACCTGTTTCTCCCAAACCGCTATAGTTATCGAACATATACTTTTCGTAGACACTCATATCCTCTTCATTAGCGCCTTTAAAAGCAAACTGGCCAATTCCTGGGCTTGTTGGGTCTGTTTCACCAACCTCATCAGCCAAAATAGCCAACTTTGTTCTAATTGTCGAGTCGCGAACCCATTCTACAAACTGGCGGTACTCACTATTCGTGATTTCCGTTTCGTCCATGTAAAAAGCTCTTACTGTAACTGTTTTTGCCGGAGCATCCTGAATACCAGCCAAATCATCATCGGCCTTACCCATAATAAATGCACCACCTGGTACCAATGTCATACCATAAGGTTTTTCTGGATGCCATTTTTTTCCTTTTACACCAACTAGCTGACCCTTGTCTTTAGAACCACAACTTGCTAAAAGTGTCAAAACTGCCGTTATTAGTAGAAATTTCTTCATATTTATTGATACCTATAAGGTTAATTAATTGCTCTTATTTTTTTCAAGAGCGTAAACATATTTATATAATATTTAAAAAACAACTTTTTTAGCATAAAAACGACATTTTATCGTGTTAAAACACCATTAATCGATTAAGAAAATGTTAAAAAAGAATAACATTCGGTTTACGAATACACGCTGTTTTTTTGAAATGCTTTGTACCATCTATCTGGTATTAGGTTGTTACACGCGTCCAAATAATCTTGATGTGTACAAGGTAATAACGTGTGCTTTTTTAATTTATTATTAACATTTGCTAAAAAAGGAATTTCAATCCACCAGCGTCCAGATTTAATACTTTTGTAGAAAACAAGCTCGTGCGCGTCTGCTAATGTAATATATTTCTGGTGATTAGTTCCAGTTATAAAGTCATCATCTTTAACACGATAGTTAAATCCTTCTATGAAATACCAGACCATTTGGGCGATTAAAAGTTCGGTCATTTCATCGTCGTAAGACGCTTTATAATCAAAAATCCCAAATGTTGACACCTTATTGCTGATACCTGCATAGCGAGAAACAGCACAAATTTCTTTGCCGTCTAATCCGTTTGGAGACAGCCGTTGTTTTAAACTCACTTCTGAAGCTTTTAAGACCCCTAAATCCACGCTCACAATATTTGCATCGCGCATTACAGGTTCTACAATAGTTATATCGTTAGAAACCTCCCCTAAGCGATAAGCTTCAAAATACAAACGCTCTATTAAATCTATTTCTTCTTGAGAATTAAAATACGTTTGATATCCAATGGTGGCGTAGTTAAATAAATTATACGGTTCGTCTAAAATTATTTTACCAATAAAACTATTGCTTTTAATTGGTTTCGCTGAATCGCCTAAATCGAATTTAGCATCCACATTAACGATATTCACCATAGGCATTAATTCGTCGTAAGCCCGATATAACGGATAAGTTAAATCTTGACTTCCGCCAATGACAATAGGAATTATTTTTTTCTCAATTAATATAGAGACTGTCGTTTTTAAAGCAAAGTATGTATCCTCTACACTTTCGCCACGTTGTATATCGCCTAAATCGGCAATGGTAACAGTCCAGCTTCCAGGGTATAACGCGTAGAATGCTTTACGGATTTCGTTAAAATCGTGATCTTCGCCAATATAATCGACACTATTTCGGTTTTCTAAAACACCAATAAGCGCAACAGAGACTCCAGTTAAATCTGGAATACCGTGTTGCGCTGAGTGTATTCTTAATTTCCGCCCTAGTGCTTGCATGGATAATAGCTCGTTATGAGCGAGCACTGAATCTGATACAGGTGAAAGGAAACTAAAATTCATTTATTTATTTTTTTGTAGTGGTTTTCGTTGCGGTTGTTTTTTTAGTTGCCGCTTTTTTGGTGGTCGTTTTCTTTGCTGCCGGTTTCTTAGCAGCCGGTTTCTTAGCTGCTGGCTTTTTCTTAGCCGCTTTTTTCTTAGGCGCGTTTTTTTCGATGATACCTTGTACCTCTTCCAAAGTTAACGCCGGCGCATCAGTTGTTTTAGGCAATTCTATCTTTACTTTACCCTGAAGGATATTAAAACGTCCCCAACGCGCCTTCTCTACGCGAATACCTTCATCTTCCCAATTATGAATAACCTTATCAATTTCCTTTTGAATTTTGGTTTCGATCAATTCCACTATTTCCTCATCGGATAAATTATCCCAATCGTATTTTTTGTTCACGTTAATAAACATATCATTCCATTTAATAAATGGTCCGAAACGCCCTTTTCCTTTTTGCACCGGTAAATCCTTATACATATATATAGGAGCGTCTGCTTTTTCCTTTTCCTTAATAAGCTCAATAGCACCGTCATATTCCATACTTAACGGATCCGTACCACGAGGTAACGATACAAAAGCGTCACCGAACTTAACATATGGCCCATAACGGCCATTATTAACCTCTACGGGCTCTCCTTTATAATCACCTAACGTTTTTGGCAACTGGAATAAATCCATCGCTTCCTCAAACGTTATAGTATTTAATTGCTGGTCCGGACTTAAACTAGCGTAGGTTGGTTTTTCTTCGTCATCTACCGTTCCCTTTTGCACCATTGGTCCGAATTTCCCTAAACGCACACTTACGCGTTTACCCGAAGTTGGATCTTCACCTAATATACGTTCTCCAGATTCTCTATCGGCATTTTCTTGAACGTCGATAACCTTAGGGTGGAAATCTTTATAAAAAGACTTCATTACCTCTTTCCAATCGGCTTTACCGTCGGCAATATCATCAAACTGATTTTCTACATTTGCGGTGAAGCTGTAATCTAAAATCGTTTCGAAATGATTCACTAAGAAATCGGTAACAATCATACCAATATCTGTTGGTACTAATTTTCCTTTATCCGAACCTACTTTTTCGGTAAGCGCATTATCTTTTACTTTATGTGCTTTTAAAACCAATTGTGTGTAATTACGTTCTACACCGTCAATTGTTCCTTTTTCTACGTAATTTCTATTTTGGATGGTAGAAATAGTTGGCGCATAAGTAGACGGACGACCAATACCTAATTCTTCTAACTTCTTAACTAAAGATGCTTCAGTGTAGCGGTAGGGCGCTCGAGAATAACGCTCGGTTGCCGTGATATAATTATTGAGTAAGGTTTCGTTTACCTTCATTGCCGGTAACATTCCTTCTTGCTCGGTATCTTCATCATCGGTACCTTCTAAGTACACCTTTAAAAATCCATCAAAAGTAATAACCTCTCCATTTGCTGTAAAGGTTTCGTTATGTGCTGCAGCTTCAATTTTAACATTGGTACGCTCCAATTGTGCTTCACTCATTTGTGAAGCAATAGCACGTTTCCAAATTAAATCGTATAAACGCGCTTGATCGCGTTCTAAACTAACCGAATGTGTTTCGAAACTTGTTGGTCTAATGGCCTCGTGCGCTTCTTGTGCGCCTTTAACTTTACCTTTATAATTACGTGTTTTACTGTATTCTTTTCCGTAGGCTTTTATAATTTCTTTTTCGGCACCTTTTCGTGCTTCATCAGATAAGTTTACACTATCGGTTCTCATATAAGTTATCAAACCGGCTTCGTATAAACGTTGTGCCATATTCATCGTTTTACTTACTGAGAAGTATAATTTTCGCGATGCTTCTTGTTGTAAGGTCGACGTGGTAAACGGTGCTGCTGGCGATTTTTTAGCGGGCTTCTTTTCTAAGTTAACCACCTTAAAAGTAGTATTTGCATTTTTTTCTAAAAACGCGACTGCTTCTTCTTTGGTTTGAATCGATTTTGGCAGTTTCGCCTTAAACGATTGTCCTTCTTCGTTAGAAAACTCAGCATCGATACGGTACGACGCTTCCGCTTTAAATCCTTGAATTTCGCGCTCACGTTCTACAATTAAACGCACAGAAACCGATTGTACACGACCCGCAGACAACCCTCCTTTTACTTTTCGCCACAATACCGGCGACAACTCATACCCTACAATTCTATCTAATACACGACGTGCTTGTTGTGCATCGACTAGATCATAATCTATTTGTCTAGGATTCTCTACTGCTTTTTGAATAGCAGTCTTAGTAATTTCATGAAAAACGATGCGTTTTGTTTTGGCTTTATCCAAATTTAAAGACTCGGCTAAATGCCAAGCTATGGCCTCACCCTCGCGATCCTCATCACTTGCTAGCCAAACCATTTCAGCTTTCTTTGCTAAATCTTTCAGCTTTTTAACTACCGCTTTTTTATCGACAGACACTTCATATCTTGGCTCAAAATCGCCTTCTACATCTACCCCTAATTCCTTTGAAGGTAAATCGGAAATATGTCCATAACTCGATTCAACTTTAAAATCTTTACCCAAAAACTTTTCTATTGTTTTTGCCTTTGCAGGGGACTCTACTATTACTAAATTCTTCGCCATTCTTCGTGTTTTGTGGTTACAAATGTATATCAAAAAAAATACATCCACCTAATTTTTATCCTATTTAAGAATAGAACCGCTCTATTAAACACAATAATTATTAGGTCTATATTTTATAAAAATAACCTTTAGGGTGTTTCCGTTTCCACTCCATTACAATAAAAACCAACCCCATATTCCGCACTTTTTCCCACTATACTAGCCACCCGAGAATCGATGGTATAATTCTAAATATAACAGCACAAAAATTCTCTATTCTAAGACTATTATCTTTATTATATGTGAATTTAAAAAACCTAATAGCACAAAAATTTAACTTTTATGAGGGAAAAATAATAACACTGTCACTTTGTCACCACCGTTTAATAAACCTATATTTGCAAACAGGTTGAATTTGAGTATTTTTAATACATACTTATGGAAAAAATAATAGACGAAACAAAACAAGGAGAAACTCTTGTTTTACAAGATAAAGAACAAAACACTAAAAAACTTTTTATTGAAAGCTATGGCTGCGCTATGAATTTTAGCGATAGCGAGATTGTGGCTTCAATATTAACTAAAGAAGGTTACAACACGACGCAAAACCTTGAAGAAGCCGATTTAGTTTTAGTAAACACCTGCTCGATTAGAAACAAAGCCGAGCAAACCGTTAGAAAACGTTTAGAAAAGTATAATGCTGTAAAACGTATTAACCCAAAAATGAAAGTGGGTGTTTTAGGCTGTATGGCCGAGCGTTTAAAAAGCAAATTTTTAGAAGAAGAGAAAATTGTAGACCTTGTTGTTGGCCCCGATGCTTACAAAGATTTACCAAATTTACTTGCCGAGGTTGAAGAGGGCCGCGATGCCATCAATGTTGTACTATCTAAGGATGAAACTTACGGCGATATTTCCCCTGTGCGTTTAAATACAAACGGCGTCAGTGCCTTAGTATCTATTACTCGCGGTTGCGATAATATGTGTACCTTTTGTGTGGTACCATTTACAAGGGGTAGAGAACGTAGTAGAGCACCACAAAGTATTATTGAAGAAGTCAATGATTTATGGAATAAAGGCTACAAAGAAATTACTCTTCTAGGCCAAAACGTAGATAGCTACCTCTGGTATGGTGGCGGTTTAAAAAAAGATTTCGTTAAAGCTACAGATATGCAAAAAGCAACGGCCGTAGATTTCTCTAAGTTATTGTCTATCTGTGCGGAAACACAGCCTACAATGCGTATTCGCTTTTCGACGTCTAACCCGCAAGATATGTCGCTAGATGTTATTAAAACAATGGCAAAATATGACAATGTTTGTAACCACATTCACTTACCCGTACAAAGCGGAAGCGATCGTATTCTAAAAGAAATGAATCGCTTACACACTAGAGAAGAGTATTTTACTTTAATAGATAATATTAGATCTATTATTCCAGATTGCGCCATCTCTCAAGATATGATTGCTGGTTTTCCAACGGAAACTGAGAAAGATCATCAAGATACCTTGTCCTTATTAGACTATGTAAAATATAATTTTGGTTATATGTATACGTATTCAGAAAGACCGGGAACACTAGCCGAACGTAAATTGGAAGACGATGTGCCGGAAGCTACAAAAAGCAGACGATTAAGTGAGATTATAGAACTTCAGCTTAAACACAGCGAATTTAGAACGCGCGAAAACTTAGGAAAAACGGTTGAAGTTTTAATAGAACGCGAATCTAAAAAATCGAAAGACCATTGGTCGGGTCGTACCGAAAAAAATATCGTGGCTGTTTTTCCGAAAGGAACCTACAATGTTGGCGATTTCGTAAACGTAACTATAACAGATTGTACCAAAGCAACACTTAAAGGTGACGCTATTGGACGTTCTAAAAAACAATAAACTATGAAAAAAATTCTATTCCTTTTAAGCTTTTCTATTGCCTTTACAAGTTGCAATAACGAGCCCTTAGATCCTGATTTTGCAATTGGTACCGAAGACCCAACAATTCCGGTAGACCCTGGTACGGGAAGCGACGATTTAACGTTGGCAACCTATTCGTATAATGTCGCTGCACAGGTGCCATTATTCGGCACCATTAATACGGACTCCAACTTTACATTTACCAACGGAAAAGCGTCAGGAATTACTACCGTGACAACATTTTTTGGAGTGACATCTACCACGCAAACCACTATTATTACAAATGCTTTGGGAAATGTTACCGCGTTGCAATCGTATGAAGGTTCAACTTTAACTAACGAAACCATTATAACTTACGACGGGCAAAACATCTCTCAAATAGTGTATAATTTTATTGAAGATGATGCCGACGATTACACCTATACTTTTACTTACAATGGAAACATTGTAACCAGAACAGATGCTGATAACGGATTAACGACAACGTTTGAATTTGACGGTAACACGAACTTGATTAGAAAGGAAACGTTTGAAGATAGTTTAAGTATTCAAGCAGAAACACTAACCTATACCACTGGTGGTAATTGCGCTGAGTCTATTATGACTGGAGAAACAAACACCACGTCTACTTACGCTTACGACACAGCAACCAACCCGTTAAAACAAGGGTTTATTAATCAATATATGCTTAGCTTTTTAAACGACGATTACGACGCGCAAGCCGGGAGTATTGTCGCACAATTTCATGGCGCGAATAATTGGATTGCAACGACAACAGCAGAAGGGACTTTCGAGTTTACAATAAACTACATAGCAACAGATAGAATTTCAACTAAAAACAGTTTTTACGATTTAGGCGAAGACACCACAGTAACCCAATCTGAGGTTTTTAATTACATTAATTAGTATTATTTTTATTTAATTATGGAATCTATACAAGCAACAAAACAACGTTTTGGTATTATTGGTAACAGTCCTGTTTTAAACCGAGCTATAGAAAAAGCGATACAGGTAGCGCCAACAGACATTTCGGTTTTAGTAACTGGAGAAAGTGGTGTAGGAAAAGAAAGCATTCCTAAAATAATCCATTCTTTATCTCACCGTAAACACGGTAAATATATTGCCGTAAACTGTGGTGCAATTCCTGAAGGCACCATAGATAGTGAGCTCTTTGGTCACGAAAAAGGCGCTTTTACGGGCGCTTCTCAAGCACGATCTGGTTATTTTGAAGTTGCCGATGGTGGAACTATTTTTCTAGATGAAGTTGGAGAATTACCATTAACAACACAAGTACGATTATTACGTGTACTAGAAAATGGCGAATTTATAAAAGTAGGCTCTAGTAAGGTTCAACAAACTAATGTCCGTATTGTAGCTGCTACAAACGTGCAAATGTTTGAAGCCATAAAGAATGGAAAATTTAGAGAAGACCTTTATTATAGGTTAAGTACTATCGATATTCACTTGCCGCCACTTCGCGATAGGCAAGAAGATATTCATTTATTGTTTAGAAAATTTGCCAGCGATTTTGCCTTAAAATATAAAATGCCCACCATTAAGCTAACTGACGAAGCGGTCACTATATTGCTTAAATTTAGATGGAGTGGAAATATTAGACAGTTGCGAAATATTGCCGAGCAAATTTCTGTCTTAGAGCAAAAAAGACTTATTACTGCCGAGTCTTTGCGATCCTATTTACCAAGCGCGACCGCGAATCTACCAGCCGTTGTAAAAAACACAAAATCTGAAAGCGATTTTAGTAGTGAACGCGAAATTCTCTACAAAGTTTTATTTGATATGAAAGCCGATTTAAATGATTTAAAAAAGCTAACTATGGAACTTATGAAGTCTGGAAACAACAAAGATGTTCAGAAAACAAATGAAGGACTTATAGATAAAATTTATGGTACGGAAGAGGAAGATACAGAAGATTACGAAGACGCTTTAGAAGATTTACAAATTCTGGCAATTCCGCAAAAACAAAAAGAAGACGATCAAGAAATTACTCCCGACAAATATCATTTTGCTGAAGAAATAGAGGAAGAAGAGACACTTTCGCTACACGATAAAGAATTAGAATTAATTAAAAAATCGTTAGAACGCCATCATGGAAAACGTAAACTCGCAGCAGACGAACTCGGCATTAGCGAACGCACCTTATATCGTAAAATAAAACAATTCGATTTATAATTCGTTATTATATTTTAACTTACACCGCACTAATAATTAGGTTTTAAATTGTTATGAAACACGTAAAACATTTTCTCATTTTAACAGTAACTATAACGGTTTTAAGTTGTGGCGCTTACTCCTTTACAGGTGCCGATACTGGCGATGCTGAAACCTACCAAGTTAATTATTTTCAGAATAATGCCGTATTAATAGAACCTGGTTTAGATAGAGATTTCACTAATACTTTAGCAGATTTAATTCAAAATCAAACCAACTTAAGCCTAGTATCGTCAAATGGTGATTTAGTTTACGAAGGTGAAATTACCGAATATCGCATATCGCCAACGACGGCAACCGCCAATAATACCGCCGCACAAAACCGATTAACAATTAGTGTAAATGTGCGTTTTTACAATAAAAATAAAGAAGATGACTATTTTGAAAGAGCATTCTCCTTTTATAAAGACTATGAGGGTAGCGCTCAGTTAGTAGGTAGCACAAAAACAACCGCTTTCGAAGAAATATTTGAACGTATAACACAAGACATTTTTAATGCATCTTTAGCGAACTGGTAAGTAAAATGAACACATCTGAGTTTACATATTTATTACAACACCTCACGCAGGTTAACGCCTCACAAACCGAAGCGTTAAAGACTATTATTAATACGTTTCCATATTTTCAATCGGCGCGTGCTTTATATTTAAAAGGACTTAAAAACGTTGAAAGCTTTAAATACAATCATGTTTTAAAAGCAACCGCCGCCTATACTACCGACCGTAGTATCCTGTTCGATTTTATCACCTCTGAAACATTTGAGCAAAACAAAACATCAGAATTTATAAAACACCATAAGCTAGATAGTAGCGATCTATTTGTTACTACCGACGCCGCCGCCGCTGCTAAAGCTATAAGTGCTAAAGGATTTTCAGAAGGCGACTTTCAGCAAGAAATCACCAATACCACAAATACGCTAGACGCTAATTTCTTTCAACCCAAAACGGCCGATAATGAAAAAGGAGACACCGAAAAGCCTAAAATAATAGAAAGCGAGAGCAACGATACGACGCGCAACGATACACCTCGAGAAGAAGGCGCTGATGCAGTAATTAGAAAAACTTCAGTTACCGAAGAAACAGCTACTACTGTTACCGAAAACGTTTTAAACATTGGGCAACCTCTTCAGTTTAATAAAAACGAAACACATTCCTTTAACGAGTGGCTAAGCCTATCTAAATTCAAACCAATTGAAAGAGAAATTACTAAAAAAACTATAGAAAACAGCCCTAAAAAGGCTAAAAAAACACCGCTATTTTTAAATAAAAATGCAGAAACTTCGGACGCGCTAGACAAGGCCAAGAAATTTGATTTAATCGAGCAATTTATCGCTAAAAAACCTAAGCTAAAAGCGCCAACTGCGGGGAGTTCTCACCAGAATATAGCCCAAGCACAAATGATCCAACCAGAAGCATTAATGACGGAAACTTTGGCAAGAATTTATGTCGAACAAGGCAATTTTAAAAAAGCAATTCAATCTTATAATATTTTAATTTTGAAATATCCAGAAAAAAGTGGTTTCTTTGCAGACCAAATTAAGGCAATAAAACAATTACAAGAACAAAATAATAAACAATAATGGGAGTATTTACAATTTTCTTAATACTTATAGTCTTAGTAGCTTTTCTACTAGTCGTAGTAATAATGGTACAAAATCCTAAAGGAGGAGGGTTGTCTTCTTCGTTTGGAGGAGGTGGAACACAGCAATTAGGTGGTGTTAAAAAGACAACCGATTTCTTAGATAAAAGTACTTGGACCCTTGCAACCATCTTAATCGTATTAATTTTATTATCTAACGTGGCAATTAATCGCGGTGGTACAACTACAGAATCTAGAGCTTTAGATACTTCTGAAGTTATTGAAACTGTACCAATGACACCAATTAACGATACTGCAACTCCAGCAACTACCGAAGAAACATCAACAACGACAGAAGATTCAGAATAGAACACTTCTCTCTCTATACTATTACAAAATGCCAACTTCTTTAAGTTGGCATTTTTTGTTTCTGAAAGTTTGTCAGTTACCTTCTATTGGCACATTTTTCGCTTGATTAGTTATACACAAATTTAATCTAATTAATAAAAAATATAACAATGAGTAAAATAAACATCAAGCCGCTTGCAGACCGCGTTTTAATAAAACCCTTACCTGCAGAGACTAAAACAGCTTCCGGATTATTTATTCCAGACAGTGCTCAAGAAAAACAACACGAAGGAACCGTTATAGCTGTAGGAAATGGCAAAAAAGATGAACCTTTAACAGTTAAAGTTGGAGACACCGTGCTCTACGGAAAATATTCTGGCTCTGAACTTAAATTAGAAGGTAGCGAATACCTTATAATGAGAGAAGAAGATATTATGGCAATAATCTAAACCCGATTGTTCCTAAACACACAATAAATTACTAATATTTTAAATATGATTAGCCGCATTCTAGTATACGGCATGCGCTTTTTATATGAATTATAAAAAAAACAAAACATGGCAAAAGATATAAAATTTGATATTGAAGCTCGCGACGGATTAAAACGTGGTGTAGATGCACTAGCAAACGCAGTAAAAGTTACATTAGGACCTAAAGGAAGAAACGTTATTATTGGTCGTTCATTTGGCGCTCCAGTAGTTACTAAAGATGGTGTTTCGGTTGCGAAAGAAATCGAACTTAATGATCCTTTAGAGAATATGGGTGCTCAAATGGTTAAAGAAGTCGCTTCTAAAACCAACGATTTAGCAGGAGACGGTACAACCACCGCTACTGTTTTAGCGCAAAGCATTGTAAAAGAAGGGTTACGTAATGTGGCTGCCGGTGCTAATCCAATGGATTTAAAAAGAGGAATTGACAAAGCAGTTGCTGCTATTGTTGCAGACCTTGCAAAACAAAGCCAAGAGGTTAAAAATTCTTCAGAAAAAATTAAACAAGTCGCTTCAATTTCGGCCAACAACGACGAATTAATTGGTGATTTAATCGCTAATGCTTTCGCAAAAGTTGGAAAAGAAGGCGTTATCACTGTTGAAGAGGCAAAAGGAACAGATACTTACGTAGATATCGTTGAAGGAATGCAGTTTGACAGAGGCTATTTATCTCCCTATTTCGTTACCGATAGTGAAAAAATGATTACCGATTTAGAAAATCCATACATTTTAATTTACGATAAAAAAGTATCTACTATGAAGGATTTACTACCGGTTTTAGAACCCGTAGCACAATCTGGAAAACCATTATTAATTATCGCAGAAGATGTTGATGGTGAAGCATTAGCTACATTAGTAGTCAATAAATTACGTGGCTCACTAAAAATTGCTGCTGTTAAAGCACCAGGCTTTGGAGACCGTCGTAAAGCTATGCTAGAAGACATTGCTATTTTAACTGGGGGAACTGTAATTTCTGAAGAAAGAGGCTTTACGCTAGAAAATGCCACTTTAGAGATGTTGGGTACGGCCGAGCGTATTACTCTAGACAAAGACAATACTACAATTATTAATGGTGCCGGAGAAAAAGACATGATTAAAAATCGTGTAAACCAAATTAAATCTCAAATCGAATCTACAACTAGCGATTACGACAAAGAAAAGCTACAAGAACGTTTAGCTAAATTAGCTGGTGGTGTTGCTGTATTGTATGTTGGCGCTGCTTCTGAAGTAGAAATGAAAGAGAAAAAAGATAGAGTTGACGATGCTTTACACTCTACTCGGGCTGCTGTTGAAGAAGGTATTGTTGCCGGTGGTGGTGTTGCCCTTGTAAGAGCTAAAACTGTTTTAGCAAACTTAAAAACAGATAATTTAGACGAAACTACAGGTGTTCAAATTATTGCTCGTGCTATTGAGGCTCCTTTAAGAACTATCGTTGAAAATGCTGGTGGTGAAGGAAGCGTAGTAGCTGCTAAAGTAATGGAAGGTAAAGACGACTTTGGTTACGATGCTAAATCTGAGCAATATGTGTATATGTTTGAAGCAGGAATTATCGATCCTAAAAAAGTAACACGTGTCGCATTAGAAAATGCAGCGTCTGTTGCCGGAATGATTTTAACAACAGAATGTGCTCTTGTTGATATCAAAGAGGATGCTCCAGCAGCTGGCGGCGGAATGCCAATGGGTGGTGGTATGCCAGGAATGATGTAATATCAAAACCTGTATAACTACAAAAAACGCTTCAATAGCTATTGAAGCGTTTTTTTTATGCCATTATGTAATCTATTTTAGGTTTGTAAATGCACTCGGTTATTTCAACAAAAATGAGTTCTAAAAGTAACTCTCGATTACGTCTGTAGTATTTTAACTTCTACATCTTTTTTTTATAATAATAAAATGCTGGTAATAGCAACAACAACAGCAGTGGTTGTATTAAAAAACGACGGATATTAAAAAATACATAATAATCTTCTTGTCTTGGATGAATTACAAAGTATAAGAACAATGAAATCAGTAGTACATAGGAGGCCATAAAAATGAGTACAGAAAACTTAACGATACTTTTATCCTTAAAAAACACATATAGAATCGTTAGCGATATAATGGCGTTCATTACGTATCGTAACGTTGCAAAAGCTGTTAGTTTAAATATTTCGCGTCGCGGAGAATCAATGTATAAATAATTATTATCAAAAAAGGCGAGATACGGATCGTAAAATAATTCGTTTTCAAAGAAGCGTATAAGTGCCAATAATGAAAAAAGTATAAAGAGTAGAATGTATTTTTTATAATTCATCAGATGTTTTTTGATAGTCTTCTTTATTACGTTTTCTTATATTCGAAAAGCGATTTACCCAAAGCATCCATAATAAAAAGACAATGCCATAAATAAGAGCTGGAAAAACAACGCTATGTAAAAAATCACTATGTTCTGGATAGCGGTATAAACCAATAGATAAAATAACGATGCGTACTAAATTAACCAAATACACCACTAAAGCACCAACGAACAAATATGTTATAGTGGTTTTAACTGTTCCTGAAAAGGCAACCACAAACGACACAAACAAGATAATAACACTCACCGAATTACAACCTTCAATAATACGTGCTACGTACTGATTGTTAATAACAAGTTGTATGGACGCTTCATTAGGATGCGGCAAAGCGACTGTGTTATACCCTAAACCATTTAGCAACCCCTTGATTTGCTCTGCCACTTGATAGGTTAAATAATCTGGATAATAGGGTGAACCTTCAGAGAAATCTAAATACAATTTGTAAGAAAAAGACAGAACGAAATACACCATCAAAAATGTAAGGATAAATTGTAATACAGACTTATATTTTAGCAGAAGTGCTTTCACTTAAATTATTAAAAACAGATTATTATTTATGTGTTTTGAAAGGTTGAAATTAAGCCTTTTTAAATACTTTTACCAAAATTTTTATACTTATCATGTTCAGCACCTTAAAACCACAAGTAGACACTATTATTTCTCAGCAAAACACGGCTTTAAATGACAAATTATTAGCCATTTGCCAACTTCTAGAAACGACTATCCCACATTATAATTGGGTTGGTTTTTATTTTAAAAACGGAGACAAAAACGAATTAAAACTAGGCCCATACGTTGGGGAGCCGACAGACCACGACATTATTCCTTTTGGAAAAGGTATTTGCGGACAAGTCGCTATAAGTAATAAAAATTTTGTTGTGGCCGATGTTGCCGCTCAAGATAATTATATTGCCTGTAGTATTACTGTAAAGGCCGAAATTGTCATTCCTATTTTTGTACATGGCGAAAATATGGGACAAATTGATATCGATTCGAACACGCCAGACCCTTTTACCGAAGCCGATGAGCGCTTTTTAGAGTTTGTTTGCGCTAAAGTATCTGCGTTATTAGAAGCCTAATCGCGCTTGTTAATAACTACAGTATTTAGTTCAAAAACACTTTTTATTTTTATTTCAATTAAAGCGCGAATTCATTACATTTGACCGCTTATTAACACAACTATAATGAGCAATAACAAAACAATTAAATCTGCATTAATTTCTGTATTTAGCAAAGAGGGTTTAGAACCAATTGTTAAAAAATTAAATGCACAAGGTGTCACTATTTATTCTACTGGTGGAACCGAAAAATTCATCACCGATTTAGGCATAAAAGTCATTCCTGTAGAAGACGTTACCTCGTACCCGTCCATACTTGGTGGTCGTGTAAAAACATTGCACCCTAAAGTATTTGGAGGTATTTTAAACCGCCAAAACCACCAAGGTGATGTTAAAGAAATGACTGAATACGACATTCCACAAATAGATGTTGTTATTGTAGATTTATATCCATTTGAAAAAACAGTAGCTTCGGGTGCAAGTACTCAAGATAGTATCGAAAAAATCGATATTGGAGGGATTTCTTTAATTCGTGCGGCTGCTAAAAACTATGCTGATGTAATTTGTGTCTCTTCAGTAAATGATTATGCTGAGTTTTTAGAATTAATTACCGATAAAAAAGGAAACTTAGCGGAAGCAGACCGAAAACGTTTTGCTGCTAAAGCATTCAACATCTCGTCTCATTACGATTCTGCAATCTTCAATTATTTTAATACCGAGGAAAACATCCCTGCATTAAAAGTATCTGAAACAGAAGGAAAAGTATTGCGTTATGGAGAAAACCCACACCAACGCGGATTTTTCTATGGAGATTTCGACGCTATGTTTTCACAACTTCACGGTAAAGAATTAAGTTACAATAACCTTTTGGATGTTGATGCTGCTGTAAATTTAATGGACGAGTTTAAAAACGACGCGCCAACATTTGCCATTTTAAAACATAATAATGCGTGTGGTTTAGCGCAACGTAACACCCTTTTAGAAGCATATAACGATGCCTTAGCTGGCGACCCTGTTTCTGCATTTGGTGGTGTGTTAATTTCTAATACCGAAATAGACGCAGCAACTGCTAAAGAAATTCATAAACTATTCTGCGAAGTGGTTATTGCACCGTCTTTCTCTACTGACGCTGAAGCGTTATTAAAAGGAAAAAAGAATAGAATTTTATTAGTTTTAAAAGACGCTAAATTAGCACAAACAACCCTAAGAACGTGTTTAAACGGTGTGCTAGTTCAAGACAGAAATACTATTACCGATACAAAAGAAGACACTAAAAAAGCTACAGAAAAAGCACCAACTGATACTGAGTTAGACGATTTAATCTTTGCCTCTAAAATTTGCAAACACACAAAGTCTAACACCATCGTTTTAGTAAAAGGCAAACAATTGTGTGCTAGCGGAACGGGACAAACAAGCCGTGTTGACGCCTTAAACCAAGCCATTCATAAAGCGCAATCTTTTAAATTTGATTTAAACGGAAGTGTAATGGCCAGCGATGCTTTTTTTCCATTTCCAGATTGTGTTGAAATTGCTAAAAATGCAGGTGTAACTGCGGTGATTCAACCCGGAGGTTCTATTAAAGATCAATTAAGTATCGATTACTGTAACGGCAATAACGTTTCTATGGTTTTTACCGGAACACGTCACTTTAAACACTAAGAAATATAATAAACGCTCTCGAGCTAAAGTCATAGCCGCAGTAAAGTCAAGACCGAGGTATTGCAAGAAACTAGGCCTTTTTAATCTTGATTCTTTGCAAAACTTAATTATTTTGAATACTAAGCCCAAGGCTAAGCTTCGGGGAGTACTAGATATTAAAGAAACAAAAAAGCTTCAATTTATACATTGGAGCTTTTTTTATGTTTTCAAATGAAATAAAATAACAAAAAAACGAGTCATTTTTTTAGAATCCTTTTCATATTAAAAATTTATATAAAGAAGTATAACTAATAAAGTACATTATTTTCTATACTTTTACTACTTTTACATTCTCGTAAATTCGAGACCGATACTAACTTCAATAATTACACACAAGGCATGGGATTTTTTGATTTCCTAACAGAAGAAATTGCTATTGATTTAGGAACTGCAAACACGTTAATTATACACAACGATAAGGTTGTTGTAGATGCACCGTCTATTGTTGCGCGCGATCGCATTTCTGGAAAAATAATTGCAGTTGGCCAAGAAGCCAATCTGATGCAAGGTAAAACACACGAAAACATAAAAACAATAAGGCCTCTAAAAGATGGTGTTATTGCAGATTTTGATGCTTCGGAGCAAATGATCAGTATGTTTATTAAAAATATTCCGGCACTTAAAAAGAAGTTATTTACACCGGCTTTACGTATGGTAATTTGTATTCCTTCTGGAATTACAGAAGTAGAAATGCGTGCAGTAAAAGAAAGCGCCGAACGTGTTAACGGTAAAGAAGTGTATTTAATACACGAACCTATGGCCGCTGCAATAGGTATTGGCGTAGATATTATGCAACCTAAAGGAAATATGATTGTTGATATTGGTGGAGGAACTACCGAAATCGCTGTTATTGCTTTAGGCGGTATTGTTTGTGACAAATCTGTTAAAATTGCAGGTGATGTGTTTACAAACGATATTATTTATTATATGAGAACGCAACACAACCTTTATGTTGGAGAGCGTACTGCTGAAAAAATAAAAATACAAATTGGTGCTGCCACTGAAGATTTAGATCTTCCGCCAGAAGACATGAGCGTTCAAGGCCGTGATTTACTAACCGGAAAACCAAAGCAGGTTCAAATTTCTTACCGAGAAATAGCTAAAGCTTTAGACAAATCTATTCTTAGAATTGAAGATGCCGTAATGGAAACCTTATCGCAAACACCTCCAGAATTAGCTGCCGATATCTACAACACTGGTATTTATTTAGCCGGTGGTGGTAGTATGCTTCGTGGTCTAGACAAACGTTTATCGCAAAAAACAGATCTTCCGGTTTACATTGCCGAAGATCCGTTAAGAGCTGTCGTTCGTGGTACAGGTATTACCTTAAAAAATCTAGCTAAATTTAAAAGTATATTGATAAAATAAACCTAAACATTTAAATGCAACAAATAGTAAACTTTATACTTAGAAACAAATCGTTTCTACTGTTTCTATTTCTATTTCTAGTGTCTTTGGGTTTTACTATTCAATCGCATTCTTTTCACAAGAGCAAATTTGTTAATTCTGCCAATTTTATAACTGGTGGCGTTTATAATTTATCCAATAATTTTAGCGACTATTTTGGGCTTAAAAAACAAAATATTTTGCTACAAGAAGAGAATAATACTTTAAAATCTTTATTGTATAATTCTAAAGACCAAAGAGACTCCGTTTTTATAGATAGCACGCGATTTAATAAAACCTACCGATTTATTTCTGGACAAGTGATTAGAAATAGCTACTCTAAAACCAATAACGTTGTTTTAATTAATAAAGGGGAAGCGGATAGCTTAGAGCAAGATTTAGGAGTAATTACCTCTAAAGGTATCTTAGGTATTGTAGAAAAAACTAGCGCACATAACGCTACGGTTTTATCTGTATTAAATACAACGACGCGCATTAGTGCACAGCTAAAAAAGACCAATCATTTCGGAACCATTTCTTGGAATGCCAAGTCACCAAAATATATTCAGCTAACAGAAATACCGCAAATTGCGCCGGTTGTTGTTGGAGATACCATAATAACTTCTGGGCGTTCGGTGATTTTCCCAAAAGGCGTTCCGGTGGGAACAATAGCAAAATTTAATCTGGATGCTGCCGAAAATTATTATGAAATAACCGTGGAGTTATTTAATGATATGACAAATTTAGAACACGTTTATATTATACAAAACACAAATAAAAACACCCTAAAAACCCTTTTAAACAACAGAAATGACTAGTATACTATCTGTAAACACCGTCCGTTTTGTTGTTTTGCTATTCTTACAAGTTTTAGTATTAAGCAATATTAATTTCTTAGGATATATTAATCCGCATCTCTATATCTTATTCATTTTGTTATTCCCCGTGAAAAACAACCGAATGACGTTTCTCTTTTTAAGTTTTCTTTTAGGTTTAAGTATCGATATGTTCTTAGACACTGGCGGCATTAATGCTGGAGCTTCTGTAGCTATTGCATACATTAGACCAGTAGCTTTAAAGTTTAGCTTTGGGACGCTTTACGACCATCAGTCTATAAAATTTAGCACCACAGAGTTAAGTCAAAGAATTACCTATATTTCTATTCTTACCATAATTCATCATTTTATATTCTTTTCTTTGGAAATATTTAACTTTTCCAAGATAATTTTAATACTAGAAAATACGTTATACTCGAGTATATTCACTACACTCCTCTGTGTTTTAATAACTATAATTTTTAGTAGAAAGAAAAAGAAATGAGACAATTTTTACTTTTTATATCCGTAGTCATTGTTGGTTTGCTTTTTACTGCCAGATTATTTTACCTTCAAGTGTACTCTTCAGACGGCTATAGTTTGTTTGACGATAACGCCATTAGAAAAGTCTACAACTACCCGAAACGTGGTTTTGTATACGATAGAAATGGCAAATTACTAGTGGCCAACCAACCCTCTTATGATGTAATGGTCATTCCTCGCGAAGTAAAACCTTTAGACACTTTAGAGTTTTGCCAATTACTTAAAATAGACAATGAGCAGTTTAAAAAACGACTAGATAAAGCTAAAAACTACTCGTACCGTCTACCCTCTGTTTTTGTATCACAATTATCTAAAGAGGACTACGCCATTTTACAAGAAAAAATGCGTAAGTATGAAGGGTTTTATATTCAGAGACGATCGCTACGACAATACGAAACTACTATTGGAGCCAATGTTTTAGGCGATATTGGCGAGGTAAACTATGCGATAATAGACGATGATCCTTATTATAAAATGGGTGATTTAATTGGGAAGCAAGGTGTAGAATCTTCTTATGAAACTGTGTTAAGAGGAAAAAAAGGAATTCAATTTATTCAGAAAGACCGTTTCAATAGAAATATTGGCCCCTATAAAAACGGAACGCACGACACGATACCCGAACCGGGAAAAGATATAAAAATAACTATCGATGCCAAGTTACAAGCCTACGGCGAACTCTTAATGCAAAATAAACGCGGTGGTATTATTGCTCTCGAGCCCCAAACTGGTGAGATTTTGGCAATGATCTCTGCCCCCACTTACGACCCCAATGCTCTAGTAGGCCGTAAGCGCTCTAAAAATTTTACTAAATTATATTACGACACGATAGCAAAACCATTATTCAATCGAAGTTTACAAGGGGTTTACGAGCCTGGCTCTCCTTTTAAATTGTTAACAGGAATAATTGCATTGCAGGAAGCGGTCATTGATCCTTCAGAAAAAATAACATGTTATCGCGGTTATAAATACGGTAATCGTTTTATGAAATGTCATTGTGTTTCTGGAACGCGCCACGATATGGTGAGTGCTATTGAAAACTCATGCAATGCCTATTTTGCGTCTACCTACCGCCGTATTTTAGATAAAAACGGAGATGCATCAACAGGTATCGATCGTTGGAGTACGCATCTTAAAAGTTTTGGACTGGGCAGTTATTTAAATAACGATTTAAGTGTTGGCCAACCTGGACGTATACCCGATAGAGAATACTACAGCAAAATCTACCCCAACACGTTTTATTCCACCTATACCATTTCCAACGCTATTGGTCAAGGAGAAGTGGCAACAACCCCTATACAGTTAGCTAATGTAGTGGCTGCAATTGCCAATAGGGGTCATTATTTTACACCTCATATTATAAAATCGATAACTAAAGATACTATTCCTGATAAATACAGCACACCAAACTACACTACAATCGATAAAAAACACTTCGACCCTATAGTTGAAGGGATGTATCAAGTGTATAAGAAGGGTACAGCGAGTTATTTAAAGGTTGATGGCATAGATATTTGTGGAAAAACAGGTACTGTAGAAAATTTTACGACTATTGATGGTGTACGCACACAACTTACAGACCACTCTATTTTTGTGGCTTTTGCGCCCAAAGACGACCCGAAAATCGCCATTGCTGTTTTTGTAGAAAACGGATACTGGGGAAGTCGTTTTGCAGGTAAAATTGCCAGTTTAATGATAGAAAAATTTATAAAAGGCACCATTTCAAGAACCGATTTAGAACAGTGGTTATTAACTCATAGTTTAGAAAACGAGTATGCAAAACCGCAATCTGGCGAAGCTTTTGGTATCAATAGACAAACACAGCTTCAAGTGGTTCCAGTAGATAAAGAAGCACTTACAATTTACGAAGACAACAACGAGAAGTTATAATCCATGTTAAGAGAAACCGACAGACATTTTAAATTTGATTGGATTACAATAATTCTGTTTTTCTTATTAGTGGGTTTTGGGTGGCTAAATATTTTATCGGCGTCACATACTGGCACCACTTTAGAGTATTTCAATTTTCAAGATCCTTATAGTAAGCAACTTGTTTTTATACTGCTATCCGTAGTTTTAATTATTGTAACTCTGTCTATAGATGCTAAATTTTATGAACGCTTTTCGAGTGTCATTTATATCATCGCCTTACTGTCGCTAGTGGGTGTTTTAATCTTCGGAAAAACCATCAATGGTTCGACATCGTGGTACAGTTTAGGGATTATGACCTTTCAACCAGGTGAGTTTGCCAAAGCAGCCACTGGTTTGGCAGTCGCCAAGTATATCAGTGATTTACATACAGACATTAAACATTTTAAAGATCAAATTAGAGTGTTTGCCATTATTGCGATACCAGCGATTTTAATTTTGCTTCAAAATGATACCGGCAGTACGTTAGTATACGCCTCATTTTTCTTTGTTTTGTATCGCGAGGGTCTACCTAAAGTGTATTTAATTATTGCGATGCTTGTAATTATTATTGGTATGTTAACCCTGAAATTCGGTATTTTAATTACGGCAATAATAGCTATCATTTCTGTTTTAGTATACTACTTTACGCGACGTAAAAAACCAGCGATACTACAGCCTATATTTATAGTTGTCGTATCGATCTTGTTTTCATTTGTTGTACGTTATGCTTATAATAATATTATACCCTTTCATCAAAAAGATAGAATTAGTATTTGGCTGCGTTTAGAAAAAGATCCTGCCGAGTTATTAAAAATGCGTCAAACAGTGGCCTATAACCTCAACGAATCTGAAAAAGCAATTAGCTCTGGCGGTTTTTATGGAAAAGGCTTTTTAGAAGGTACACGAACTACGGGTAAGTTTGTCCCCGAACAGCACACCGATTATATTTTTAGTACCGTTGGTGAAGAATGGGGTTTTATTGGCACCTTTGGGGTCGTGCTCGTCTTTGTTTTATTAATTATACGCATTTTACACCTCTCTGAGCTACAGAAATCACAATTTAGTCGCGTTTACGGCTATTCTGTCGCGTCTATATTCTTTATTCACTTTATGATTAATATTGGAATGGTTATGGGCTTAATACCTACCATTGGTATTCCTCTACCCTTATTTAGTTATGGAGGTTCTGGACTTTGGGGTTTTACCATTTTACTCTTTATTTTCGTTAAATTAGACTCCAATAGAATAAACGAGTGGTAAAATAAAAGCCTAAAAAAACCTCAAGTGTTAAGACTCAAGGTTCATTTATTTTTACGCTGAAAAGTACTAATTACTCTTTCTTATTAATCTCTAATTTTTCAGCAAAGTAATCACAGAAATCTTTCATTGTTGCTGTCATTTTATCGTCTTTAGTAGCGCGTTGAAACGTATCGCTCATCGCCACCAATGTTTGATGAAAAAACACTTTCATCTCATCTACAGGCATATCTTTCGTCCATAAATCGATACGTAAAGACTCTTGAGCTTCACTATCCCATACAGATAACATTAATGCTTTTGCTTCTTCGTTATTAATTCCGCCATCTTTCGCTGTCCAGTGTAATTTTTCTGGAACACGATTCTCATCTAATTCAACGTTTAACGTAATTTCAGATTTTATATTTGTCATTATCTACTCGGTTTAAATTTTGCGTTATTAAAAATATCTTCGCTACTTTTATTTAATAGTTGATTAAAAGTAACCTCGTTGTTTTCCATATAAGACTTCACGATTTGCCAGCCTATATATTGCCCCAATTTATCGGGCGATTCATTGTCTATTTCTTCTAAATAAAATTTAGAGAATGGGGCCGAATTAATAAAGCGATTAGCCAATTTCGTATCGGTACTAAACAGCAATTCGCGATCTACAAAATAGCGCCAAATGTAAGCTTCATTTGCTTTTGCCCACTCTAATTGTTCTGTCGTATAGCCTATTTTCTGGGCATCGGTTTTAAAAGGTATCACGCGATCTTTAAAATAGAGTGCTTTTCCAGAATAAATCATATCATCGATAAGTCGTTTTCTCTCGTCGTGAAAAATAAATTTTTCGGCATATTTACCGGCCATATCCACCACAATTTGTTCGCGGTTAAAATCGGCTCTTAAATACTCTTGAATCCCTACATAAAAATAGTGTTCGCTTCCTAAATACGTGTCTAAAGAAATAAGTGTAATCGTATCGGTTACAATCACATTATTTCTATAATCTACATTAGAAGTGGTTGTAATTACACGAGGCGTTTTAAACTCTGTAAAATAATAGGTAAGATGCTTAAATAAATTCTTAATCTCTTCTTCTTCAGCCTTTAAATCTCTAAAAGCCTTTACCGTTTCTGTACTTAATTCTTGCTGAATAGTATCCTTTAATTGTTCTTGCCAAAAAGAATCGTCGAAAGTTTCGGGAAACATAAAAGGATATTTTGCTTTTAGTTCTGGTAAATTATTTTTAGAAGCTTCATTAAAAGCCACATCAAAACGATCGATCTTTAAATCAATTGTAATCTTATCTATTTCTTGTGCTTCTTTAGTATCATTATTACACGATAAAATCAGAAAAAAAACACAGAGAATGTATGGATATATTTTCATCGTAAAGTTAGACGCTGTTAATTTTTATTAATTAAGTGTTTCGTTTACTTTTGTGTTGCAAAGGTACTATTCTTTGTCATAAATTCTCTAATAATGCAAACAGAAAAAGTAGTCGATTATATCGTAAATTGGTTAAAAGAATATGCTAATAACGCAAAAGTTAACGGTTTTGTTGTCGGAATTTCTGGCGGAATAGATTCGGCTGTAACTTCTATACTTTGTGCAAAAACAGGATTAGATGTTTTATGTATTGAAATGCCTATTCACCAAGCCGAAAGTCACGTGTCTCGCGCTCAAGAACACATTTCTTTTCTAAAAGAAAACTACCCTAAGGTAAGTGATACACGAACCGATTTAACCCCAGTTTTTGAAGAATTTAAAACCGAAGTATCTCTTAAAGGAAACCAAGCCACTGTAAATATGGCATTGGCAAACACAAGAGCTCGTTTGCGAATGACCACCTTGTACTACCACGCGGGATTATTGGGCTTGCTCGTCGCCGGAACTGGAAATAAAATTGAAGATTTTGGCGTAGGTTTCTACACAAAATATGGTGATGGCGGCGTGGATTTAAGTCCGATTGCCGATTTAATGAAAAGCGAGGTGTACGCCATTGGAGACTTTTTAAAAGTACCAACATCCATTTTAAAAGCCGCGCCCAGCGATGGTTTATTTGGAGATGAGCGCAGTGATGAGGACCAAATAGGCGCTTCTTACCCAGAATTGGAATGGGCAATGACTCAGGACGAAAAGGGTAAATTAGCTTCTGATTTTTCGGGAAGACAACAAGACATTTTTTCTATTTATAAACGATTAAACACGGCTAATAAACATAAAATAAACGCAATACCCATTTGCCATATTCCTAATAATTATAAGTAATACTGGTTATTATTCAAAAAAAAAGTATCTTTACTATGCTATTAATCAAAGTACTGTATGATTATTATTAAATATCATACCTAAAAAACGCATATTATGGTCAAGCTATTGGTCGTTGATCAACACCCTGTTCTTAGAAAAGGATTGGAATTGATATTCGCTCCTTCCCGAGAGATAAAACTTATGGGATCGGTTGGAGATGGAGAAGCCATATTCGATTTTATAAAAAAAACAAAAGTAGATGTTATTTTAACCGAAATCGATCTACCAAAATTAAATGCACTTACCGCGCTGCGACGGTTAAGTAAGGAGTTCCCAGAAATTAAAGTTATTATTTTTAGTGCGCTTCCAGAGAGTGTGTACGCGTTAAGTTCGATAAAAGCGGGCGCCGATGGTTTTATACCAAAAACGCTAGATGTATTATCTCTTAAAGAAGCCATCATTAAGGTTAAAAATGGAGGACTTTATTTAAGTGAGTCCATTGCTAAGCGTTTATCGCAAGTATCCAAATCTAAGAACAACAATGCTTTTTATAAAAAATTATCGACGAGAGAAGTCGAAGTATTAAAGTTATTATCAATTGGAAAAAGAAATAAAGACATCGCCGAAGAATTGTCTATTAACGAAAAAACGGTAAGCACTTACCGCGCCCGCTTAATGAAAAAATTAAATGTTACTAATTTAATAGACTTAGTCACCCAAGCAAAAAACATAGGCTTATAACACGCGATTAAGCTTACGAGATAACAATATTTTTAATCCGTAGTAATCCTTTACCTCTTCCAAAACATTTCTATTTACTTCACTTTTATTTTGAAGTGTTTGGGTTTGGAACCCTTGTACTTTACGGTCTATTAAATGGCAGCGCAGACTTAAAATAGTTTCGCTTACTAGTTGTGCCACAGTATCTGACTTACTTTTAGGAAAAATATCTTTACGTTCCCAGTCCGATAGCGAGTGGCGCTCTTCTTCCATTAATATTGACGTAACATCTTGTGCCATATCATGATCGACAGCATTGATAAAGGTATCGACTTCAAAATTAGGATTTTGATTTAAAATTTCGATAATTTTAATATATAAGCTTTTAAATCGGTCGTTAGAAAATTCCATTTCATCCTCTTGCAAATCTAAAAAGATCTTTTCGAATACTTTAACTTGATGTTTTACCGGTTCTAATTCCAGATCCCCTTTCTCATTTTCTTTTAAAATAAGATCCTCAAAATCTTCCGTTCTATTACCGTATAATAAGAGCAACTCGATAATTTTACGCTCTAAAACATATTGAATATCTACTTTTTGAGGCGGCTCTTCATTTTTTATAACATCAAAAGCCCTAGGATCCTTATTGTAGTCTGGTGCGGCCTCTTTTGCATTTTTGTTATTTAGTTGTGCTAATGAACTAAACAAAACCTGTTCTCTAATATCCATTATACGCGCGCACTCCTGAATGTAAATTTCTTTCTTGATACGATCAGGAATTTTAGAGATACTATTCATTATATCTCTAATGGTCTCCGCTTTTTTTATAGGATCGTTCTTAGAGTCTTCATATAAAACCGAAGCTTTAAACTGAATAAAATCTTTAGCATTCTCGTCTAAATACGTTTTTAATTCGCCTAACGTATTTTGTCTGGCAAAACTATCTGGATCTTCTCCTACCGGAAATGTACAGACTCTTACGTTCATTCCTTGTTCCAGAATTAAATCTATACCACGCAACGACGCCCGCATTCCGGCGGCATCACCATCAAAAAGGACGGTTATATTTTTTGTTAGTCGGCTTATTAATCGTATTTGGTCGCTGGATAGCGCCGTTCCAGAAGAGGACACGACATTATGGATTCCTGTTTGATGAAACTGAATGACATCGGTATATCCTTCTACTAAATAGCAATTATCTTCTTTCGCTATACTTTGCTTCGCGTGGTAAATACCGTAAAGCACTTTGCTTTTGTAGTATAATTCACTTTCCGGAGAGTTTAAATATTTTGCAGCATTTTTATCATTTCCTAAAATACGACCCCCAAAACCCAAAACACGACCACTCATACTTTGTATAGGGAACATTACGCGCCCTTTAAAGCGATCAAACCGTTTCTCTCCTTTAACAATAGTTAAACCCGATTGTTCTAGAAACTCTAATTTATATCCTTTTTTTAAGGCGTTGTCTGTAAAGGCTTGCCATTCATCAATAGAATATCCTAAATCAAACTTTTTTATGGTTTCGTCTGTAAATCCACGCTCCTTAAAATAACTTAAACCAATTGCTTTACCTTGATCGGTTTTATGCAACGTCGTTTGAAAATAGTTACTCGCATATTCACTTACCAAATATAAACTTTCGCGTTTATCTTCCGCTTTTTTTTGATCGTCAGACTGCTCGGTTTCTTCAATATCAATACTATACTTTTTAGCTAAGTATTTAATGGCCTCCGGATACGTAAAATGCTCGTGCTCCATTAAAAAAGCCACTACATTTCCTCCTTTTCCACTAGAAAAATCTTTCCATATTTGCTTTACTGGCGACACCATAAAACTTGGTGAACGCTCGTCACTAAAAGGGCTCAAGCCTTTAAAGTTACTTCCAGATTTTTTTAATTGCACAAAATCACCAATAACTTCTTCAAGTCTGGCTGTTTCGTAAACTTGTTCTATGGAGGCTTTAGATATCAATAAAAAGAGGTTTTAGAATTACAAATTTAAGTATTTAATTTTGTTAAATCGCATTTAAATAGTCCGCATTACTTACTAACTTTCTTTAACTTTAATACCATAAAACCACGATTAATGACAACTAAAAAGAAAAGAAAACGATTCAAAAAAAGCGATATATAATTCCTGCGCTACTTATAGTTGCTATTATTGCTTTCAGAATATACCTGCCCACATTGGTTAAAAATTATGTGAATGAGGTGTTAGCAGACCTCCCTGGTTATTACGGTCACGTCGAAGATATAGATATTTCATTACTTCGCGGTGCCTATGTTATTAATGGGTTATACTTGAATAAAGTGACGGCGAAAACACAGGTTCCTTTTTTAAAATTTCCTAAAAATGATATATCAATTGAATGGCATTCTCTTTTTGATGGCAAAGTGGTCTCTGAGATTATAATGACTAGCCCCGAAATTATATATGTGTTAGAAGATCAGGAAACCGAAGGTGAAGAACCAAATGTCGACGATTGGACCAAGGCATTAACCGATTTAGTACCTATAAATATTAACCATTTCGAAATTCACGATGGTAAAATTGCATTTGTACAATTGCAAGCGAATCCAAATATAGATTTACAATTTAATACTTTAGAACTCATTGCCGACAATTTAAGAAACATGAAAGAAAAAGGCAGGGTCTTGCCGTCGCTTATTAGCGCCACAGCAGTCTCTATTGGCGAAGGCAAAGTCTCGCTAAACGGCAGTGCTAACCTCCTTAAAGAAATCCCAGATATCGATATTTCTTTCGCCTTAGAAGACGCCAATGTTACAGCCTTGAACGATTTGACTAGACATTACGCCGGTATAGATTTTAAAAGTGGAACTTTTGGACTCTATAGTGAAGTGGCAATTGCCGATGGTTATTTAAAAGGCTATATGAAACCTCTATTAACCAATTCTAAATTAATAAGTAAAGAAGATGGTTTCCTGGGTGTGCTTTGGGAAGGATTTGTTAGTTTTTTCAAGTTTGTACTAAAAAACCAGAGTACAGATACTTTAGCTACAAAAATACCAATTGAGGGGGATTTAAATACCGTAGATGTTGGCGTTTGGAAAACCATTGGAAACATTTTTGGTAACGCCTGGATTAAGGCTTTTAAAGGTGTCGTCGATGATGATATAGAATTTAAGGATGCCTTTAAAGACGCTAAAGAAAAGACCGATAAAAAAGCTGAAAGACAGAAAAAAAGGGACGTCCGTAAGGCCGCAAAAATAAGGAATTAATAAAAAATGACGACAAACAAAAAAGACGTCATAGCATTTAAATGACGTCTTTTCTATTGGCAACTATTCAAATTCAATCCAAATCTAAGCGTAAACCGAGAGAAATGTTATTTTGTTTCACCTCTTGATTTTTAAAGGTTTCTGATAGGTTGTATTTTATATACACGCTAAAATCGTCGTAACCAATATAACCACTTAGCCCATAAATAAAAGTATTTGTATTAAAATCGCGTTTCGTTTTGTGCTTAATAGCATCGCCATTTTCTTCATATTTTAATTTCTGAATCGTTCCTATATTTGCACCTGCAAAACCGCCAAGTCCAATTTTAAAGGTGTCATTATTTATGTAACGAATACGATCTTTCTTTTCTATTTTCTGTGAAGGTCCAAATTCAAAATGAACAGGAATTACCAAACTCGTGGTTCTAAATTTCGCTTTCTTAAGGTTATAACTAAAATCTTCTAACGTTGTTACCTTGTCATTATCTTCAAAATAGTTATTGTCTTTAATCTCGTATTTATTCCATTGTAAAGACAAGCCGTATTTAATTCTCGCAAAGTTGGTGTGTTTAAATAGTCGGGTGTTCCATAACCAACCCAATTCTACAAAGCCCGAGCCCCCTACTTTGTATGGCGAATCGCTAAAGTCTTGTCCTTCTATAATGGCATTATTTAAACCAATAGCGAACAAAAACTGATTTCCTGTGCGAATATCATATTTAATTGGTTTCGATTTGCCTTTAATTTTTAGCCCTTTTTCTCCTGCTCCTATGGTTACCGAAAACATATTTTTGGAATTTTCAAAAGAAATAGTATCGGTTTTATTTCGCTCGAAATATTCCATTCTGTTTTCGGTAATACGGATGCGGTTTTCAATATTTAAAGCGCGTTTAATGGCGGCGGCTTCTTTAAGGTCTTCCGCCTCTTTATATGAGATTTCTTTATGTAAAACACGCTCATTTACCGTTATGACTTCTATTCTTAAAGCGTCGCGTTCCTCGGCACGAATGCTTTCTTTTAAAGACTCTAAGCTATGTATTGCTTTATCTTTTTCAGGATTTTTAATGGTGTCTTGTGCGTACAATTGAAGTCCGCAACATAATAAAATCAGGACCGTTACGTGTTTAATAATAGTGTGCATAAGTGTTCGTTTTTTGATTGATTGATTGATTGATTGATTGATTGATTGATTGATTGATTGATTGATTGATTGTATTGATGAAAATGTATTGAGCTGTAACACCCTGTTATTCGTTGCGCTCGGCCACCACTCCTTTTACCGTGTAATAACTAGATTTTATTGTTTTAAGCATTTTATCTCTAAGCGTTTCTTCTAAGTCGTCCTCTACTTCGTTTAACAAACCGTTATAATCTAGAATTTTCGGTGTATAACTTTTTTGTTGCAGTGCTAATTTTTGCTGCGCTGCCGCAAGTAAATTCTCTGTTTCTTGAGGTGAGAACAGGCCGCTCTCTTTAGCAATTACAACATCACTTTCTAGTATTGAATGTTTTATCTCGACTACCGCAATAGTATTCTTAACTGTGTTTTTTTGAAGCGTTTCTGATCTTTCCTTTTGATTTTTAGTTGAATTATATTGTGCTGCATGTGACGTTTTTTTTGAATGTTCAGCGACGCGATTTCTCGCCGTTTCATTTTGCGCCGTTTTTTTAGCCTTTTCTTCTACCTCATTATGCTCAAGTTCTTTTTTTTTAATATGATTAGTATTTGCGTTATTTTCAGCGGTTTTACTTTCTGTAGACGTTTCAATAGTATCAACTATAATTTCAGTCTCTTCATTCTTAAAAATGAGCGTAACACACAATAAAACGCCAATAAAGGTCGCAGCGAAAGCCATTAAATAATACCGCTTTTTAGCGCTTTTTATACGCTGTTGATCTAATCGCTCATTGAGTCTTTCCCAACTCTGCTCAGAAGGCGCGATCGTTCTCTTTTCAATCGCCCCGCTTAATTTATTATCTATTTTATGTGGTGCCATAGCTCGTAATATTTAATGCTTTAATTTGACTTTGCAGTAGTTTTCGTGCTTTAAACAGTTGCGATTTCGAGGTGCCTTCAGTAATATTTAAAAGCTGCGCAATTTCATAATGTTTAAAACCTTCAATGGCGTATAGCCCAAAAACCATCTTATACCCTTGCGGCAAACCATCAATTAACTCTTGGATATGCTCGACATCTAAATCTGTACTGTAGGTGTATTCGGAATCATAAGCGCCCGCTATATCATCTACTAGAAACACTATCTTTTTTTTCTGTCTTAAATATGAAATACATTCGCGAACTATTATTCGTCGTATCCAACCTTCAAAACTGCCTTCATTTTTAAAACTTTTTAAATGCGTGAACACTTTAAAAAAACCATTCAGCATAACATCTTCGGCATAGTGACGGTCCTTAATATAGTATCTACAAAGACTCAACATTTTAGGTGCGTGCTGCGCATACAAAGCATTTTGTGCTTCCCTATTGTTTTTAATAGCGTGACGAATCAGCTTATTTTCATTTTTATAAAGTTGAATAACTTTCAAGTAGGAGGGTGTTAGTCGTTTCTATTTATAAAGACGCAGATGATTGACAAAAGGTTGCCTGAACATTCCATTATTTTTAATAAAAATAGTTGATAATAAGACTGACAGCGTATTGAAGTGTTATTTTTTTCGTTCGATTACGTAGTTCACCATAAGTTCTAGTGCTTCTTTGTATTCTGAATCTGGATAATTCTCAAGAATTTGAAGTGCTTCGGCTTGGAAGGCTTTCATTTTAGCCACAGCATAATCTAAACCGCCATTAGCTTTCACAAAATCGATAACCTCGTTAACACGTTTTTTATCTTTATTATGATTTTTAATCGAGTTGATTAGCCATTTTTTTTCTTTTTTAGTACACGTATTAAGCACATAAATAAGAGGCAGTGTCATTTTCTGTTCTTTAATATCAATCCCTACTGGCTTACCAATTGCTGTAGAACCATAATCGAACAAATCATCTTTTATCTGAAATGCCATCCCAATAAGCTCTCCAAATCTACGCATCGTTTCAACATCTGTAGACTCTGGTTTTACCGAAGCGGCACCCAAACTACAACACGCGGCGATTAAAGTCGCTGTTTTTTGGCGGATAATCTCGTAATAAATAGCCTCGGTGATGTCTAGCTTTCTTGCTTTTTCAATTTGAAGCAATTCACCTTCGCTCATTTCTCGAACAGCAACCGATATAATTTTAAGTAAATCGAAGTCATTATTATCAATAGACAATAATAAACCTTTAGATAACAAGAAATCTCCAATAAGCACGGCGATTTTATTTTTCCAAAGCGCGTTGACAGAGAAAAAACCACGGCGGTAATTACTCTCGTCTACCACATCATCGTGCACTAGAGTTGCTGTGTGAATAAGTTCTATTACCGAAGCACCACGGTAGGTACGGTCTTTAACCTCTCCTTTAGACACCATTTTAGCCACTAAAAACACAAACATAGGACGCATTTGCTTTCCTTTTCTGTTTACAATATAATGCGTAATTCTGTTTAACAAAGCCACTTTAGAAGACATCGCTAACCTAAATTTCTGCTCGAAAATATCCATTTCGAAGGCTATGGGTTGCTTTATTTTTTCGGTAATTTTCAACAGTATAAAGGTCTAGTTATAAGTATTTCAAAATTACAAAATAAAAGCTGAAGCCAAACCAATAGATCTCATAAAATAAAACAACTACTCGTCTGAAAAAAAATACGTTTTATCGATTACAAATTTAGTTTTGAAAATAAATTATGTATCTTAGTTAATTAATTAAAATAAATAAAAATCATGAAAAAAATTACTTTACTCTTTCTTTTTGCTTTTGTTCTATCTTTTGGAGCTAAAGCGCAACAAAACACAATATGGTCTGACGACTTTAACGATGAGGACATCTCTGATTGGACTTTAGTTGATGCAGATGGCGATGGTAACTTTTGGGGAGATTTATTCCAGGTAACTGACGATAGTACACCTCCTGTACCTGTAACACCAGTTTCTTTAATTTCTCGTTCTTGGCAAGGCTCACCTTTGACACCAGACAACTGGGCAACTACTAGTGCTATCGATTTAACTACTGCTGGAGGTGTTGTTACTCTAGAATATATTACGCAAGTTCCTGCAGCTTCATTTGATGAAGAATATTATTCTGTTTACGTTAGTACTACCAATGACATTAACTTAATTCCTACAGACCCAAATACAGTAGAATTATCTGAAACGTTAGGTGATGCTGGTAACACAGGAGCTCCAACTCCAAAATCTGTAGACATTTCTGCACTTTCTGGCGCGCCTGTTGTTTATGTAACATTTAGACATCATAATGTTACTGATATGGATTTTATTTCTATTGACGATGCAGTAATTAACGCAACTGTTTTATTAAGTGTTAATGAATTCGATTTAGAAAAAATGTCTCATTTCTATAATAAAAACACAAAAGAATTATCATTAGATTCAGCTAACGCTGCTTTCTCTTCTATTGAAGTTTACAATATTTTAGGACAGCAAGTAGTAAATAAAAAATTATCTAACAAAACAGAATCTATTAGCATGAGTAGCTTAACTGATGGTGTTTATTTAGTTAAAGTTTTTATTGGTAACACTTCTAAAACAATTAAAGTTTTAAAGCAGTAGAATAAAAACCTATATTATAAGTAAAGCCAGCACATTTAAATGTGCTGGCTTTTTTTTTAATAAAAAAAACAAACCACTAGAAATCAAAACATTAAATGTAAAACGTATTGTTTTTTTTATTATCTTAATTTGATAATTCTAAAAAATACATCATTATGAAAAAAATTACTTTACTTTTTATTTGTGCATTTGCTTTTAGCTTTATAAGCTATGCACAAAACGATTGTGCCTCTGCGCAAGCAGTAACCGCAGGTACAACTACTATTACGGCAATTGACGGAACAGCTCCCACACTCATTTGTGATGGAGAACCTGCAGCAACAGCCGGGGAATGGTTCGCTTTTACAGCAACTATAGACGGGGTTTTAAAGGTAACCTCAGACCTTCCTGCTAATTCAGGTGGAGACACAAACCTACATATTTATTCTGGGACTTGTGGAGCTTTAGTATGTATTGGAGGAAATGACGATGTTGATCTTGCAGGACAAAATTATCTATCAGAATTAACGTTTGAGATAACTACAGGTTCGGTTTACTATATTGTATTTGACGACAGATGGGAGGCTACTGGATTTGATTTCCAAGTAACAGAAACTGCCGTAAGCTGTAATTATAGTTTACCGTATGCAGAAACTTTTGATGATAATAATACGTTTATGGTGTGTTATGAAAAAGAAGATGTTGATGGTGATGGCATCTCTTGGATTTCTCAACAGGACTTAGACTTAGATGGAGACGGAACTCCAGAAACGTTTGCTACAAACGGTAACTCTGCTGCAGGCGCAACTAAAAACGATTGGTTAATTAGTCCGGCGTTTACTTTGGATGCTGGAACTCCTTACGAAGTTGTTAGCCGCTTTAACACTACAGGAGGCTCAGGAAGCTTAGAAGCGTTTATTATAGACGGACCAACTTATACAGCCAACCAAGTAGCAACTTTGTTCTCTAATGCTAACATTCCTGATGTTACAGCTTTTGCCGATTTAGAAACTCAAGCTTACGAAGAGATGCATCAATTTACACCTACTTCTACTGGAGACTATCACATAGCTTACCGTAGTTTTGGAGCTGGTGGAACCGGATTCCTTTTGCTTTTTGATTCTAATATCACATCTACACTGAGTGTCGATGAATTTGCTTCAGATGGGTTCTCTTATTTTTATGATAAAAACACAGATGTTTTAAAGTTGGAATCCACAATTCACTCTGGATTTACTGCTATTCAAATTCATAATATTCTAGGACAAGAAATAGTAAACCGACCACTCTCTAATAAAACAGAATACATTGACCTGTCTAGTTTTCAAGAGGGTGTGCTTCTAACTAAAGTATTTATTGACGGAAAAGTTAAAGTCTTAAAAATCATTAAGCATTAATTTCTTTACTTTTAAACCACAAAAAAAGCGATCAGTGTTACAATTGATCGCTTTTTTAATTTATAAAGAACATGTTAATTAACTCTTATTTGCTAATTGACCACAAGCCGCATCGATGTCCTTTCCGCGACTTCTGCGCACATTTACAACTATTCTATTTTTTTCTAAGTGATAAATATAATCTTCTATTGCTTGATTATCGGCTTGCTGAAATTGGCCATCATCAATAGGGTTATACTCTATAATATTAACTTTACAGGGTACATATTTACAAAACTGAACTAGTGCATCGATGTCTTTTTGACTGTCGTTAATATCTTTCCAAACTATATATTCGTAAGTAATTTTACGTTCGGTTTTAGCATACCAATATTCTAAGGCTTCTCTAAGATCGGCTAACGGAAAATGCGCATTAAACGGCATAATTTCTGTTCTTACCTCATCGATTGCAGAGTGCAAAGAGACGGCTAAATTAAACTTAACAGCATCGTCTGCCATTTTCTTAATTATTTTAGGCACTCCCGATGTAGACACGACAATGCGCTTAGGCGACATTCCTAAACCTTCTGGCGAGGTAATTTTATCGATTGCCTTAATAACATTGTTATAGTTCATTAAAGGCTCTCCCATTCCCATAAACACAATATTGCTTAACGGTCTATCAAAATACAGTCTACTCTCGTTGTCGATAGCAATGACCTGATCGTAAATTTCGTCTGGATTAAGATTTCGCATACGTTTTAAACGCGAAGTTGCACAAAATTTACAGTCTAAACTGCACCCTACTTGACTAGAAACACAAGCCGTTGTTCGGTTTTCGGTGGGTATTAAAACAGATTCTACAACTAAGTCATCGTGTAAGCGTACTGCATTTTTAACAGTCCCATCGCTACTTCTCTGCATCGTGTCCACTTTTATGTGATTAATCACAAAATTCTCAGCCAACATCTCACGGGTTTCTAAAGATACGTTGGTCATATCCTCAAAACTATGAGCACCTTTACCCCATAACCATTCGTAAACTTGGTTACCTCTAAAGGCTTTATCGCCTTGTTTTTCGAAGAATGCGCGAAGTTGTTCCTTCGTTAATGCGCGTATGTCTTTTTTTTGTTCTGCCATAAGTTTTGCAAAAATAGTGAATCGTTTTGCGCTAAACGATTTTTGATTATTTTTTATGATAGTTTTACGTATAAAAAAAGCCTCAACTGATAACAATTGAGGCTTTTAGTCTTTTATTTAGAAGTCATTAGATGATTAACATCGCATCTCCATAACTATAAAAATTGTATTTTTCTTTTACAGCTTCCTCATACGCTTTTTTTACAAAATCGTAACCTCCAAAAGCTGAAGCCATCATTAATAGCGTCGATTTTGGGGTGTGAAAATTTGTAATCATACAGTTGGCAATACTAAACTCGTAAGGAGGGAAAATAAATTTGTTAGTCCATCCGTTAATTTCATTTAATGTTGCACTAGAAGACACCGCACTTTCTACAGCACGCATTGCCGTGGTACCCACTGCACAAATACGTTTTCTTTCTTTTAAAGCTCTGTTTATTCTTTCTACCGTTTCAGGGCCAATAAATACTTCTTCACTGTCCATTTTATGTTTCGATAAATCCTCAACCTCTACAGGGTTAAAGGTACCTAAACCAACGTGTAAAGTTACTTCAGCAAAATCTACACCTTTAATTTCTAAGCGTTTTAATAAGTGTTTAGAAAAATGCAATCCAGCAGTTGGCGCTGCTACTGCACCTTCCGTTTTCGCGAAAATGGTTTGGTAGCGCTCTTCGTCTTGCGGCTCTACGTCTCTCTTTATATATTTAGGAAGTGGCGTTTCTCCTAATTCGTGTAATTTTTTTCTAAATTCTTCATACGATCCGTCGTACAGAAAACGTAATGTTCTACCTCTAGAGGTTGTATTATCTATAACCTCAGCGACTAAACTTTCGTCTTCCCCAAAATATAATTTATTTCCAATTCTTATTTTACGAGCTGGATCTACTAAAACATCCCAAAGGCGTTGTTCTTCGTTTAATTCTCTTAATAAAAACACTTCAATTCTAGCTCCCGTTTTCTCTTTGTTACCAAATAAACGTGCAGGAAATACTTTTGTATCATTAAGTATCATTACATCCTCTTCATCGAAATAATCTATGATGTCCTTAAACATCTTATGTTCTATGGTTTGCTCTTTTCGGTTTAAAACCATTAAACGCGATTCATCTCTGTTTTCAGAAGGGTATTCTGCTAATAGCTCTTCCGGTAATTCGAAGCCAAAATGTGATAATTTCATTTAGTTTGTTTTATATTATGATTACAAATATACAATCTCAAGATAGCCGTTGTCAAGTAAATGACTGATTATTATTTATTAAAATGAAAATCCAATGCGTTTTAGATCGTCCCAAAATGTAGGATACGATTTAGACACCACCGAAGCATCCTCAATTAGTATTGAAATTTTTAAAGCCAAAGGCGCGAAAGCCATAGCCATTCTATGATCGTTGTATGTTGCAATAGAAATACCCCCCGTAAGTTTTTCATTTTTAGACAAATGCAAACGTGAATCCGTCACATCAATTTTACCACCTAGTTTTTCAATTTCAACTTTAAGCGCCTCTAAACGGTCTGTTTCTTTGATTTTTAAGGTGTGTAATCCCAACAAATCACATTGCAGCCCTAAACCTAACGCCGTTATTGCAATTGTTTGCGCAATATCTGGAGCGTTTACTAAATTAAAAGCAATGACAGTATCTTTCTGTACCGCTCTTGTTTTTGTAAGATTTAATGTATGATCTTTAAACTCTGAAGTCACACCAAACTGGTCGTACAATTGTGCTAACACAGAATCGCCTTGCAAGCTTGTTTTTTTATAGGAGTTTAGCGTAATACGTGTCCCGATTTCACTCAACGCAACGATACTATAAAAATAAGACGCCGAAGACCAATCGGATTCTACTACAATAGTTTGTTTCTTTACAGTTCCTAAGTGCGGATATACCGTAATTATTTGATTTTCAAATTGCGTTTTAACACCTATTTGCTCTAATAGATGTAGCGTCATTTTTATATAAGGCACCGAAGTGATAGTTCCCTTTAAAGTTAATTCTAATCCGTTTTTTAATGTGGGCGCGATCAGTAATAATGCCGAAATATACTGACTGCTCACATTGGCTTGTAAGGCAACCTTATGATTAGGCAACGTTTTACCAGTAATACGTAACGGCGGAAATCCGTTTTCGGTTATATATTCAATATCCGCTCCCAAGTCGGTTAAAGCATTCACTAAAATGGCAATGGGACGCTCCGTCATCCGTTGCGAACCGGTTAGCGTTACTGTTCTTTCTTTTAGTGTTGAAAAATAGGCCGTAAGAAAACGCATTGCCGTCCCCGCGTGATGAATATCGATAACAGCATCTTTTGATGTTAGTGCGCTTAACATTACACTAGAATCGTCTGAATTGGATTGGTTTTCGATGTGCAATTCTGGATATAAAGCCTGCAGAAGCAATAAGCGATTGGTTTCGCTTTTAGAGCCCGTAATTTGAACCGCTAACGGTTCTTTTTTTAATTCAGATTTTTTAAGATGAATATCCATACTTTATTATGATAGCGTTTCAAACTTTTTTATTTTAAAAAAAAAAACAGAAGAGCAAACGGCTATTTTAATTTCTCGTTGTTATGATGACGATCGTGATCGCGTTCTGTTTTAATATCTAATTTCTTATCGAAAGCGTCTTGTAAATTAATACCGGTTTGGTTTGCTAAACACAAAACGACAAACATAACATCGGCTAGTTCTTCGCCTAAATCTTTGTTTTTATCACTTTCTTTTTCGCTTTGTTCGCCGTAGCGTCTGGCTATTATTCGCGCCACTTCCCCTACCTCTTCGGTAAGTTGTGCCATATTGGTTAATTCATTAAAGTAACGAACGCCGTGGTTTTTAATCCAATTATCGACTTCTAATTGTGCATTTTTAATATCCATAATACATATTTTGTTTTAGCCCTGATGGAGGCTTTGTTGAAGCTCTCCCTATAGCGATAGCTATTGGGAAGCGACTGCCGAGAGCAGGTTCTAGCTCCTAATTATTAGTATAAAATGCTAAAAATCTAGTCTTTATTTTTTGTGTCTATAAGTATGGTGACTGGGCCGTCGTTGATTAATCCCACTTTCATATCGGCACCAAATTCGCCCGTTTGGACTGGTTTATTAATAACGTTTTCCATTTGTTTTATGAAATTTTCGTACAACGGAATAGCGATTTCTGGTCGTGCCGCTTTAATATAACTGGGACGATTTCCTTTTTTTGTACTAGCATGAAGCGTAAACTGACTCACAACAATTACCTCGCCATCGATTGCCAATAAGGAGTGATTCATTACGTCGTTCTGGTCTTCAAAAATACGCAGATTTGCTATTTTTATCGCCAGCCATTCACTATCGGTGTGATCATCGCTAGCTTCGATACCCAACAATATTAAGAGCCCCGTTTTAATGGCTGCCACCTGCGAATTATTGATGGTTACACTGGCTTCTGACACTTTCTGAATTACTGCTCTCATTCTATTCTATCCGCACTTTACACACGGTTTACTTTTACTGGTCTTTTTCCCAAATATCTGTTCTGTAATTTTGATCGTCGCCCTCAATCATTTGCACATAACTGGCATAACGAGAAGCGGCTATTTCATCGCGATCTAAGGCGGCTTTAACCGCACATTTTGGTTCTTCAATATGCAGGCAGTTATTAAATTTACAGTCTTGTTTTAAGGCAAAAAACTCAGGAAAATAGTCACCTATTTCCTCTTTTTCCATATCTACAATTCCGAAGCCTTTAATACCTGGCGTGTCTATAATTTTGGCTCCAAAACTAAGGTCGAACATTTCGGCAAATGTCGTGGTATGTTGCCCTTGGCTGTGTTGTGTTGAAATGGCTTTTGTTTTTAAATCTAAATTAGGCTCGATAGCATTAACTAAAGTCGATTTACCAACACCGGAATGCCCAGTAAACATACTCACTTTGTCTTTCATTAAGCTTTTTACTTGATCGATATTTTTTCCTGTTTTAGCAGAAATACCAATACATTCATACCCAATTTTACGATAGATATGCGCCAAATACTTCACTTCCATAAAGGTCTCTTCATCGTAAGTATCTACCTTATTAAACAGAATTACTGTTTTTATAGAATACGCTTCGGCAGTCACCAAAAAACGATCTATAAAACTGGTAAATGTCGGCGGATTATCGATAGTTACCAATAAAAACACCTGATCGATATTAGAAGCAATAATATGGGTTTGCTTAGATAAATTCACCGATTTGCGCACAATATAATTGTAACGGTCGTGAATAATAGAAATAACGCCAGTTTCCTGGTCGCTTTTTGTATCGAGCTCAAAATCTACATAATCGCCAACAGCAATGGGATTAGTACTTTTTATGCCTTGTAACCGAAATTTTCCTTTTATTCGGCATTCGTAAGTAACACCGAGTTCGTTTTTTACGGTGTACCAACTTCCTGTAGATTTATATACGAGTCCTGTCATTATTACAAAGATGAAAATTATTGTGCTGTTTTACAACAAAAGGTTGTAGTTATAAGGTTTTTTTGTTTTAACCCTTTATAACTTTTTCTTGATGGTTAATCGATTCTTGGTGAATGGCTTTAAATAGCTTTAAAATAAATTCTTCACTCAACCCTTTATCTTCTCCTTGAAGCACCATTTTCCCTAAAATCTCATTCCATCGCTTGCTTTGTAAAACAGCAACATTTTTTGATTTTTTAAGAACGCCAATACCATCTGCGACTTGCATACGCTTGGCGAGCAAATCGATAATTTGATTATCTACCACATCAATTTTAGCACGGAGGTTACTTAAATCGTGATTAAATTTAGCTTCTGGATCGCTTTCTTTTCTAATCTTCAAATCTATCATCATTTGTACTAAAGCTTTGGGTGTGATTTGCTGTGCGGCATCACTCCAAGCATTATCCGGGTCGTAATGTGTTTCGACCATTAAGCCATCGAAATTTAAATCTAAAGCCGTTTGGCAAACATCGAAAACCATATCGCGATTTCCTGTAATATGCGACGGATCGTTTATTAAAGGTAAATCGGGAAATCTATTCTGAAATTCGATCGCCAATTGCCATTCTGGAATGTTTCTATATTTTGTTTTTTCGTAAGTTGAAAACCCACGGTGAATAGCACCTAAGTTTTTTATTCCGGCATTGTGCAATCGCTCAATACCACCTAACCAAAGCGCTAAATCGGGATTTACTGGATTTTTTACTAATACAATTTTATCTGTTCCTGCTAAAGCATCGGCGAGTTCTTGCATGATAAAAGGGCTCACCGTAGAGCGCGCACCAATCCATAATAAATCGACATCGTGCTCGACAGCCAATTTTACGTGGGCCGCATTAGCGACTTCGGTACAGGTTTTCATTCCGGTTTCTGCTTTTACTTTCTGCAACCATTGTAATCCTAACGCACCAACCCCTTCAAACATTCCTGGGCGTGTTCGCGGTTTCCAGATTCCAGCTCTAAAATAACTCACATCTGTATTTTTAAGTTCGTGAGCAATTTTTAACACCTGCTCTTCGGTTTCTGCACTACATGGTCCCGCGATTACTAAAGGATGATCTAAGTTTAAATCGTCTAACCAGGTTCTCATTTCTTTTTTATTCTTCATATCCTTTTCTTTTATTCTTAAGCCTTACTGTATACCGCTTAAAATAGTTTTAATGTAATTCGTCTTGTCCATTTCCTTATAAATGCCGTCGAAATCGTCATTCTCTAATAGCGATTTAAAACGGGATAAATTACTTATATAGTCGTGTAATGTGTCTATAACATTATCTTTATTCTGTTTAAAAATAGGCGTCCACATTGCTGGAGAACTTTTTGCCAATCGTACTGTACTCTCGAAACCACTGCCTGCCATATCAAAAATATCGCGTTCGTTTTTCTCCTTTTCAATGACTGTTTTCCCTAACATAAAAGCACTTATATGCGATAAATGAGACATATAAGCAATGTGCTTGTCGTGCGATTCGGGATGCATATAACGCACGCGCATTCCTATAGTCGCAAATAAATTTAAAGCTTTCTCTTGAAGAGTAGCCGCTGTTTTTTCGATTTCGCAAATAATAGTTGTTTTTTGATGAAACAAATTAGGCACAGCCGCTTTTGGTCCCGAAAATTCGGTGCCCGCAATAGGGTGTATCGCTAGAAAATTTCTTCGCTTAGAATGTGATGCGACTATTTTACAAATACTTGATTTTGTGGAACCAACATCAACAATTAATCCGAAGTCCGAAATACGATCCAATAACATCGGTAAGAGCATAACAGCAGTATCTACCGGTGTTGCCAAAATGACTAAATCGGCCTTTTCAATAGCTTCTATCGATGCTTTTTTATCTATAATACCACGTTCTAAGGCTTCATTAATATGGTGTGCGTTATTATCGATACCATAAATAATAATATCAGGACGCTGCTTTTTAATGTCTATCGCTAGGCTGCCGCCAATTAACCCTACTCCAATAATATAAACGGTCTGTATCATAATCGCTGAATTGCAGTTTGAATATCTTCTAACGGCGCACAAAGAGACAGCCGAATGTAGCCATCACCCTGACTTCCGAAAATAAACCCGGGAGCAATAAAAACATCTTTCTTTATTAATAACTCATTGATAAATGACTCCGAATCTAATCCTTCTGGTAATTTCGCCCAAACGAAAAGACCTGATGCTTTTTTATTAAAGGTACAGCCTAAACGTTCTGCCAACTCCCAAACGGCTTCACGACGTTTTTCATATTCGGTATTTAGAGTCGCGAACCAGTCGTCTTGAACTTCTAACGCTTTAATCGCACCTTTTTGAATACCGTAAAACATTCCAGAATCCATATTGCTTTTTACGTTTAAAATGGCGTTGATATGCTCTTCCGCGCCTAAAACCATACCGACACGCCAACCTGCTAAATTAAAAGTCTTACTTAGAGAATTCAATTCCAAGCACACGTTTTTTGCACCGTCTACCGCCAATAAGCTTAAAGGTTCATCGTTCAATATTAAACTATAAGGATTATCGTTAACCAGCAAAATATTGTGCTTTTTAGCAAAAGCTACTAACGCTTTTAATTGCTGTTTCGAGGCTCTCGCGCCCGTTGGCATATTGGGGTAATTCACCCACATTAATTTTACTTTCGATAAATCTCTTTCCTCAAGCGCTTCTAGATCTGGGAACCAATTATTAGCAGCCTCAAGTTCATAAAAAACAGCTTCAGCTTCTACTAGTTTAGTTACACTAAAATAAGTTGGGTAGCCAGGATTTGGAATTAACACCGCATCTCCTTTATTTAAAAACGCCAAAGAAATATGTAAAACCCCCTCTTTACTCCCCATTAATGGTAGGACTTCAGTTTCAGGGTTTACAGACACCTTAAAATGATTGTGATAAAAATCGCGTATCCCGTTACGCAATTCTGGCAATCCTTGATAGCTTTGATATGTGTTTGCCGTTTTATCGTATAAACTACTTACCAATGCCGAAACCACTTCTTTTGGCGGTTCTAAATCGGGACTACCAATACCTAAATTTATAATCGGTTTTCCGCTAGCTTGTAACGCTATCACCTCTTTTAATTTAGTCGAGAAGTAGTATTCTTCAATCGTATTTAATCTGTTTGCTACCTCCATTATTTTTTTGCGTTTTTGTAAGCACCAAGCACTTTTATGTGCGTTGTCATTAGTTCTAAAATTGTATTTGCTTTTTCAAAGTCTTTATATTCTGCGAAGGTAACATCGACAAAAAAGGCGTATTTCCAAGGAGTTTCAATTATGGGTAGAGATTGTATTTTAGTCACGTTTAATTTACAATCACTCAGCACATTTAATACCGTTGCCAAACTGCCGCGTTTGTGTTCTAGTTCGAATTTAATCGATGCTTTATTAATACTCTCTTTGTTAATTTCTTCGGAATATCGTTGCACAATAACAAAGCGTGTTTCGTTATGTTTTATGGTTTGAATACTTCTATTTAAAATGTTTAAGCTAAAAGTTTCTGCTGCCAAATCGCTAGCAATGGCAGCTATTCCGATGCTTTTATTTACTTGAATATGTTTTGCAACATCAGCAGTATCTTTGGCTTCTACTAATTTAATATGCGGATAGTCTTTAAAAAACACAGCACACTGTAATAGTGCCATAGGGTGCGAATGCACTTCCATTATATCGGAAATACTTTGATTTGGCAACGCCATTAAATGGTGCTGAACATCTAAATAATACTCTCCCACCACTTGCAAATTATTAGCATCAATTAATGCGTAATTAGGAATAATAGAACCCGCAATAGAGTTTTCTATCGCCATTACTATAACATCGGCCTGCTCATTTAGTAACGCAGAAACAGTATCTTGAAACGATGGGCATTCAATAACGTCTACCTCATTTTTAAAATACTGCTGTGATACAATATGATGAAACGATCCTTTTATTCCTTGTATGGCTACAGTTTTGTGCATTATAAATTAATATTTAGTTCAGTTTTGAGCAAAAAAAAGTCCCGATAAAGATCGAGACTAGTGTATAACTATTATGAGGTTTCAAAATTACATATAGCGCGTCTCGTTCTTTAGGTTAAAGAAGTAATACCAGCTAAAATATGTGTTTTGTGTTGTTTTCATTTTTAATTCGTGCTATTACATAGCCTCTAATTAGTTGTCAAAAGTATATAATAAATTAGTACTGTCCTAATTATTATGAAACCCTCTCAACTAAAAAAACAACTAAACCACTAATAAACAATATCTTACACTAAAAATAAAATAAAACTATTTTACTAATCTCTATAAATAATATGAAAAATCATAATGCAACACCACTTGAAACTTGAAGTTTTAAAGATTTTAAACGAATCGCCGAATTAAAATTTTTAATGTTTATTTTTGAAGCAAAGATTTTAAGTATGTCAATAAAAGTTGAAAATATCACAAAGGTTTACGGCAGTCAAAAGGCACTAAACAACGTTTCTTTTTCTGTAAACAAGCCTGAAATTGTTGGATTTCTAGGACCTAATGGCGCAGGAAAATCGACAATGATGAAAATTTTAACCACTTTTTTAAGTCCTACAGAGGGCAAAGCCGAGGTTAACGGGTATTCTGTTGCGCTACACCCTAAAAAAGTACAGCAGAGTGTTGGCTATTTACCAGAGCACAACCCATTATATTTAGAACAATATGTAAGAGAATATTTAGAGTTTAACGCATCTATTTATAAAGTTACTAAAACCCGCATTGAAGACGTTATTACGTTAACAGGATTGACGGCAGAATCGCATAAAAAAATCGGAGAACTCTCGAAAGGTTTCAGACAACGTGTTGGTTTAGCCAATGCACTATTACACAACCCTGATGTTTTAATCTTAGATGAACCCACTACTGGATTAGATCCTAACCAATTGGTAGAGGTAAGAAAGTTAATACGCAGTATTGGTCAAGAAAAAACAGTTTTTTTATCAACCCATATAATGCAAGAAGTTGAAGCGATGTGCGATCGTGTAATCATTATTAATAAAGGTGAAATCGTTGCCGATAAAAAAATTAAAGACTTACGCGATGAGCAGGAACAAGTGGTTGTTGTAGAGTTTGATTACCGCATTGAAACGGCATTCTTACAGCGATTACCAAATGTAAAAACGGTGGTTAACACCTTCGATTTTATTTATGAAATCACCTTTTCGACCCCAGACGATATGCGCTCTCAGGTTTTTGATTTTGCACACGATAACGCCTTAAAAATACTTCAGTTAAATCAGAAAAACACCAGTCTGGAAACCTTATTCAGAGAATTGACAAGCTAAATCGTCTATTCTTTTTTACTCAAAAATAACGCGCCCAGTATATTGCTCATTAATATCGAGTGTAGTTGGCGTGTTTACAGAAATCACATCCCCCGTACTGACTAAATTAGCGGTAAGCGATTGCCGCGGATTCACTGTAATATCATTTGTACCGCGGTGGTAGATTGTTACATTTTCTGCGACTAGAAACCGCCCTTCAAATCGAGAATCTCCCGAAGCATAATTAATATTTAAACTAGTCGATGTGCCGCTTATAAAAGCACTAGACAACCCATTCATTGTAAGCGATAATTGTGTGGTATTTACTTCTAATTCAAAAATACCGCTAGTGTGGTATTCCTCTCTATAATTTTCAGAAATCAATTTTAAAGTATCGTAATTTAAAACGCCGTCACTGCGCACTGGTAACCCTGTACTGCTTCTTATTTCGGTAAGATTTGGTGCTGTAACCGTTATTTTTGTAATACCGTAATCGCGGGTTAAATTACAAGCGTTGTTATTTCTTAATAAGAGTCTTCCGTTTTCGACTTTCACCTCGATATCACTCATTAAATACTCACCCGTTTGCACAGTAACCGAATATTCTGGAGCCTCTTTTACAACCATTTCAATACGCTCAAAAACTGTTATTTCAGAAAAATCTTCAACGATAAAGGATTGTTCTATAAGGTCACCAGAATTCTGAAAACAGTCTGGCGCGTTGTCTCCATTACAACTCACCAAAAAAATTAACGATAGTATAACTGCTATTTTCCTCATTGCTTTTATAATCTTATTCCTATTCCAAATTCAACTCCTTCTGCTTTTGCTCCGTGAGATTTCAAAGTGATTGCGGCATACATTTTATCACCGAAATACCGCTTTAAACCTAATCTGTTATAGACACGCCCCTCAAAATCGTAAGGGTAATACACATAATAACCTAATTGTGTAATAACCGATAGTTTGTTAATAAAGAGCTCGTGTCCTACAAAAACACCCACACGTTTATAATCTTCATCGCCAGAAACATTATCTTCTGGAAATGCGATTGCGTAATAAGTGATTAATTCTTTTAGGAAGGTAGAAAAGAAAATATCGGTTCCGGCGTGAAATGCCGATTTTCGATTAATACGTTTATCGGCATACGCAGAGACTACATAAAAAGGGTACTGCCCCATATTATTGACATCACTCTCATTAATTCCCGCTCTAAAAGCTAAGTTATACCGTATTTTCTCCGTGAATTTCTTGTCTTCGGTAGAGGCGATATATTCCGGCTGCTTATCGTAACCAATCATATAATTTGCTCCCACCGTAAACACAAACGAATTGGTAGAATTATTGGGTGCTTTAAAATTTGCATTCGAATAATGAATAATAGAAATACCGGCTTGCACCCCTAATCCGTTAAAAATATTTTGTTTATCGTAATTGAGCATAATATACGTCGAACTCAATAAATCGGAGCCATACGCACTGTTGCGATAGTTCGTTTCTTTGTCGTAAGGATTGGTGGCATACGCCACACCTTGAGCTATTCTAAACTTTAAATTACGTTTTAAAAAGTAAAAATTAAAATGTGCATACAATCCATAAGCCGCACCTAAAAACTCATTCTTTAAATCTTGATACGCTAAAGACACACCATAATCTGGATAATTATAACGGCTTTCCCAGGCATTTTGCCCAAATGTTTTCTGGTTATAACTTAAAATTAGTCCCGTAGGATGATCGGTGATTAAATGAGCAATGTCTGAATTATGTTCTAAAATAGTACCATAAAACGCGTTCGCATCTATAGTAAACGGGTTTTTATCTACTTGAGAAAAACCATAAAAACAATGCAGTACTAAAAAAACACTTATAAAATACCTCATCTTTTATTTCAATTAGCCTGCAAAAGTAATCGATTTATTAAAATAGTTGAGAAGCATTCGCTATTATATTATCACTCTTCCCCAAAAAGCAATAATAATGCACCGGAATACCCTCCACATTTACACAAAAAACGCATTTTTTGTGAAGAAATATTTAGCTGTTTAAGAATATTGAATTTTAACTATTTTTTATTCGTTTACAGGTTTAATTAGTGTTTTCTATCCGCTTTGCTGTTTTTAAGCTGAATTTCGACTTGCATTAATATTTCCGAAGAGCGATCGCATCACTATTTTTTCAAAAACTTGAATTTGGTCTTCATCTCTAACCTCCGCTTTTTCCAATTCTTGAATCTTTTTTAAAGCGTATTGCTGAATGGTTAATAGCGGCAACACAATAGATTCACGAATATTTATTGACGCTTTTCCAATGGGTTCTTCTTGCATCAATTCTGTGAAGTCGGTAAGTTTTAAAATTAGTGCTTTTGATATTTTATATTCTTCATAAATAATGGACCAAAAAGGACCGTAATCTGGGTCTTCAGACATATATTTAGTTAAATCGAAAAATGATTTTGACAACGACATCATACTATTTTCTATCAGCGTTCTAAAGAAATTAGAGGTTTTATATAATTGCTTTACCTTCTCAAATTCTCCGGCATCATCATAACATTTTAAAGCGGTGCCGACACCAAAAAAGCCAGGCACATTTTGCTTTAATTGACTCCAAGACCCCACAAAAGGGATCGCTCTTAAATCCTCAAAAATTAAACGTTCACTCTTTCCGCGTTTCGATGGCCGGCTTCCAATATTTGTTTTAGCATAATATTTTAAAGTGCTCATATGCTCTAAATAAGGAATGAATTTAGGATGATTCTTAAAATTTACATAGGCTTCATAACTCAGTTTTGATAATTTATCCATAACGGCAATATTATCTTGCGTCATACTTAAATCAGTATCACTTAACCTGTTGTAAACCCCAGAACTTATTAGCTGTTCTAAGTTGTATTGCGAAGAATCTAACGTTCCGAAGTTCGAGCTTATCGTTTGTCCTTGAATGGTTAATTGCACTTCTTTATCTTCGATCTTGGGGCCTAAAGAAGCATAAAAATTATGTGTTTTCCCACCGCCACGCGCTGGTGGTCCGCCACGACCATCAAAAAATATAACAGTAATATTGTGTGCTCGAGAAATTGCTGTTAAACGTTCTTTAGCTTTATAAATCGCCCAATTTGCCATTAAATAACCACCATCTTTTGTGCCGTCGCTAAAGCCCAACATAATGGTTTGTTTATTGTCGCGCTGCTCTAAATGCGCACGGTATTCTGGATTTATATATAACTCTTCCATAACTAAATGCGCCTTTTCTAAATCGGTAATGGTTTCGAAAAGCGGCCCAATATCTACCGTTAACGACTCTTGAAACGCCACTAATTTTAGCATTGCAAACACTTGCATAACGTTTAAAGCCGTTTGATTATTACTAATGATATAACGATTTGCAGCACGTTCCCCGTTATTATCTTGAATCGTTTTTATAACTTGAATGGTACGTAACGTTTTTAACGTGTCTTCATCTTTAATAAGCGATACCTCTATTTTACCTTTAACTTTCGATAAGATATTGACTTGCTCTTTCTCTGATAATGACAAGTAATTCTTAGGAAAAATAGAACTTCCACTTTCTATTAATACTGTTACCATTTCGGTAAATACGTTATCGTGAGCGCGACTGTCCTGACGGATATCTAAACTCGAAAAATGAAATCCGAAAAGATGAATTTTATTTAATAAGCTGGTAATGTCAGACACATACAAGCCTTGATGCGTCTCTTCGACACTATATTTAATAGCTCGCAATTCTGACACAAAATACGCTAACGTAAACGCCGATGGTTCATTTAAAATCATACCATACAATTCTGATTCTAAGTTTTGAATACGTTCTTCGACGCCATCAAAAGTTAGTTTCCGCTTTAAAGCACGAACGTCTTTATAATAGTTTCTAATAATAGTTTCTTTAAGTCGGGTAGCTACTTTTAAAGTAATTTCTGGGGTAACAAACGGATTTCCGTCGCGGTCACCTCCCGGCCAGAATCCTATATTTAAAATGTCATTATTAATGTGTTTGCTATCAAAAATATTTTGCTGAATATAATCGTAAATCGATCCGAAGGAATAATAAAACACATTCTCGAGGTACCAAATTAAACTCACGGCCTCATCGTAAGGCGACGGTTTTTCGTGTTTAAAAAAGGGTGTTTTACCCAATTGCGCTAATAATTCTTGAATACGTAACAAGTTATTCTCTTTTATCGCAGCCGTTAAATCGGTAATAATTCCTAAAACCGCCCCCGGATAAAATTGCGTGGGGTGTGCGGTAAGTACTATTCGCACTTTAAAATCCTCCAAATACGCCTGTAGTTTGTCTAATTTCTTCTCTGCAGCAGCCGTTTCTTTCAAACTGCGAAGCGTTCCAATACCATCCATATTATTAACTACCGGAAACGCGGCATCTTCAATCGCATCAAACAACACCACCTGACGTTCTATATATTGAATAAAACGAAATAACAAATTCACCTGACTTGTGGTATTGCGTTTTCCTTGATAGTTTGAAAAGAAGGTTTCCACAATCGTTGTAGGATTATCGCCTTTTTCAAAACCCCTTTTACACGTATCATAAAACAACGGCAATAAAACACCCGTTTTAGTCACCGCATCAAAAGGTAAGGTCATAAATATGCTATTATAAATTTGATATTTAGAAAGTACATTTTGATTGAATCGCGTTAATTTAGGCTGAACAGACATCGATAGATTTTTTTAAAGAGTTTATTTAAAGTTAGTGAATAAGCACCTAAAAACGCGGTAATACTTTGCAATTCACAAAAATATAATTATGATAGTAATTGAACTACTGAACACCTAATCTGAAATAAAACGCTGTATTCTACACCCATTTAAAGTGTTAACGACTTTTTAACGCCAAGTTTAGACTTGAATTATTTAAATTTTGTACTTTTGAGGTGTTAAATGAAACGAGGAAGGATTTGACTGATTGCAACCTCTTAAAAAAATGCTAAAGGCAGTGTAAGCTTCCTTAGACGTTTTCGTCAAATCTTCTGACAAAAAATAATAGAAAAATGGCATATTTATTTACTTCGGAAAGTGTTTCTGAAGGACACCCAGACAAAGTAGCAGATCAAATTAGTGATGCATTAATAGATAATTTTTTGGCTTTCGACAAGAATTCTAAGGTGGCTTGCGAAACGCTAGTTACGACAGGTCAAGTTGTTTTAGCGGGAGAGGTGAAATCGAACACCTACCTCGATGTACAAAAAATAGCAAGAGATACCATAAATAAAATAGGCTACACGAAAGGTGCTTATATGTTCGACGGTAGTTCTTGTGGTGTATTATCTGCAATACACGAGCAAAGTGAAGATATTAATCGTGGCGTAGATAAAGAAAACAAAGAAGAACAGGGTGCTGGAGACCAAGGAATGATGTTTGGTTACGCAACTACGGAGACCGAAAACTATATGCCTTTGGCTTTAGATTTGTCTCACAAAATACTAATTGAGCTTGCGGCTTTACGTCGTGAAGAAAAGGATATTACGTATTTAAGACCCGATTCTAAAAGTCAAGTAACTATTGAATATAGCGACGATAATATACCACAACGTATTGATTCGATTGTAATTTCTACGCAGCACGACGATTTTGTTAAACCGGCTTCAAAAGCTAAAGAAGATGTTGATGCTGCAGATAATGAAATGCTGGCTAAAATTAGAAAAGATCTTGTTGCTATTTTAATCCCTCGAGTAATTGCGAAATTACCAGAAAATTTAAAACCGTTATTCAACGATACCATTACCTACCACATTAATCCAACAGGGAAATTTGTTATTGGTGGGCCTCATGGCGATACCGGATTAACAGGTCGTAAAATTATTGTGGATACTTACGGTGGAAAAGGGGCTCACGGTGGTGGCGCTTTTTCAGGAAAAGACCCTAGTAAAGTAGATAGAAGTGGCGCTTATGCAACACGACACATTGCTAAAAATTTAGTAGCGGCAGGCGTTTGCGATGAAGTATTAGTGCAAGTATCCTACGCGATTGGGGTTGTAGAACCAATGGGTATTTTTGTAGACACTTACGGTACGTGTCCGTTTAATATGACTGACGGGGAGATCGCTAAGAAAGTAGCTGCTATTTTTGATATGAGACCTTCTGAAATAGAAAAACGCTTAAAACTTCGCAATCCTATATACAGCGAAACAGCCGCTTATGGACATATGGGACGTAAAAATGAAACAATTACAAAAACGTTTGAAGATATTTACGGAAAAGAAATAAAACTAGAAGTAGAATTATTTACGTGGGAAAAATTAGACTATGTAGATACAGTAAAAGCTGCATTCGGTTTATAAAAACCAGTTAGAAAAATTTAAAACCTCCATATTAATTAGTATGGAGGTTTTTTGTTACCGTATCTTAAAGTTTATTCTTGATTAATACAGTTGTTATTTTTAAACTCTATAAGTACAACCAAGACTCTATAAGATGCGTTATATTTTCTAATAATTATTTGCTCTAAAAACTTATAGCTTATTGCACAGACAATGCTTCAATAAACTCTCCAACCATCTCACTAGTGTCTTCTAAACCAAAAGGATATTTAACAAGTTTATATTTGTTGTACACAAAATAGTCATCGTTTGTACTAGGCTCATCATTAGGATAGCAATCTACAGTAGGCTCTATAGAATAAGTGGAGTATATAACATTATTAAAAGGACACATAAATGTAACTGTATAGGTATTACAACCTTGGTTTACATAGTCTTGATATTGAAATTTTTTCTCTAAATATTCCTGGTAATATAGGTCCAAACATGCTTGTTGGATTTCCCATCCTGTAGGGATTTCTGGACCGTAAATATGATATTTCCAACCAATGTGACCTTGTAAAGAAATACCTTGAGGTCCAGGAGGAGTATCACCATCTACATCGGCATTTGCTTCAGTCATTTTATCAATAAAGGCAATCATTTCATCTTTAGTCCCCACAATTACCCCTTTGGTTACTTGAGCTTCAGGATTTCTGGCAGATTCTACAGAGACAATGGGTCCCGTGTGCATTGCAAATAGCTCCTTAATTTCTTCTTGTTTAATGGGCTCCGAATCTTTACTCTTTGGTTCGCAAGAAGTCAATGCTGTAAAAGCAAATAATACGCTTAAAACCCCAAGTGTTTTCATAAATGTTTTCATAATTTTTAAAATTAAAAGTTAAACAATATTTAGTATTTGAGTTTAGATACCACCCTATGCAAAATTGTTACCCTATAAAAATCATTTTTTGTGATTATTTTTCAAAATCGATATATAAAACACTCTACATCGGTAATTTAAAAGCGTAACAAATATTTGTATTTGGAGAATTAATTAGTTGCGACCAAACGAAACTTATTTAGTGTAGATATGTATAACGAGGCATTACAAAGCTTTTTAGGTTGTAGTAGTTTACCTTTATTAAGGTAAACCAACACTTAGGGCTTAATACAAAAAATTGTAGTACAAAAATTAATATATTTCTATACGCTATTAAAAGCCAAATTTAGCGCATAAAAAAAGTCTGTAATTGCTTACAGACTTTTAATTTATGTGGGGAGAGCAGGATTCGAACCTGCGAAGACGTAGTCAGCAGATTTACAGTCTGCCCTCGTTGGCCGCTTGAGTATCTCCCCAAAACCGATGGCAAATATATTTAAGTTTTACGTATACTCAAAGACTTTTCGTGTTTTTTTTACGTGAAATAAAATAAAAAACCCTCCAATACTATTGAAGGGTTTAAAACCAGAAGTTTAGATTTTTATAATTTATCTGCTTTTTTAATAATTTTAGGAAGTCTTTTGTCTAAATCCTTCATTAATCGCTCTAAAGCACTTTCGCACATTGGTAATATCTTTGTTGTTTTCATTACCGGAATACCGCCTACCATTACCGAAGTCTTTTTCGACTGTGCAGATTCGTTAATAACGAATACTTTTTTTCCTGTTTTATCGTAAAGAGAAATTCTGGTGAATGCTTTCATTTTTACAGTTGCTGTAGAGCCAATTCCGAAACCTTTAGTTAAATCGAAATGCACTTCTACAAATAGCACACCATCGGCGATATCGCTAAACATTTTCGCTACAGCTTCTTCATTTACTTTACCTAATGCTCCTTCGTAAATATGCTTGTAACCGTCTATAAAAACATAACGTTTTAAGGCTTCGTCGTCCAGTTCGTATTTTGGTACGAATGCTTGGTATTCTTCGTTTGCTAACACTTCCTTTTCTGGAACTAAATCGAATGGAAAGTCCTTAGCGTAGTCATTAAAAAACGCATCGTGGTAATTATTTAGCATTGGCGTTAAATCGAAATCTGGATTATCCCTTAACTTAAGCACTTCGGTTAATAATGCTTCTCCCACGCCATTTAATTCTGAAAAGCCAATTATTTTATCTGAGTAAAACCCAACTACGGCTACCTTTTTTTTCTGTGCGTTAAGATTTACTGCACAAAACAGCGTTATAAATGCTGCTACTATGTAATTTTTCAAATTCATTATATTGATTTTTAATTGTTTAACAAGTGTGCGAAGCTACTCTTTTTTTCATTTTATTGATCATTTATTTTTTACTTGGAAAATACATTGGAAAATACAATTAGCATTTGTATTCTATTGTGTATCCCTTTCTACTGTGTTAGCGGTTGAGCGGTCTGTTTGAACTCCTTTTTACTTTTTTGTAAAAAGAGTGAGTAGCGAAAACGCGACCCTTTAGGGTAACACCCAAAAACTACAGACTATAAATAACTCTAAAAGTTACAAATCGCGGTTGTATAAAATACTCTGTTGTACTCACCGAAAAGGCGCTGGTACTCGTGTTATTTTGTGATTTCGTATCTAAAATATTAGTGGCTTTCACTTCGTATTCGAATTTACTATCCTTTGTTTTTCGATACGATAACGAGGCGTTCCAAAACTCGTAATTATTGATAGATTCTTCCTGATTTCTAAAATCGTTGAACGTGTAATCTGTTCTAAACGTGAAGCGTTTTAAAATTAGCGCATCAAAATCTATAGAGGGCGCGTGGGTGTAAAACTTAGAGCGCGTAGCGCCTTGATCGTTATCTTGAAGTGTTAAGCGGTAGCCAATATCGAAATTTGGTGCCGTGCGGTAATTACTGCTAAACCCTACACTGTACGTTTGTGTGTAATTTTCGTTTGTAGATACTTTGCTATTTATAAACTGATTGAATTTTGCGTAATTAAAATTACCGCTTACCGTGGCTTTTAATTTACCGAAAGACCGCTGAAAACGTCCCGTTATAGTAATGCTTTCATCGGCGAAATCGGAGTTAAAAGGGGAGCTCACACTAATAACACTGCCGGGTGCAAAATTAGAAGCACTACGAATACGGTCTATATTTTTTGTGTAGCCTACGTTGGCGAACACATTGGTATAATTAAACATATTGAAGCTGAAATACGTTAAATTAACAGCGTGCGCCAACGCACTTTCTAACTCTGGGTTACCAATACTTAAGGCATTATAATTGTTTAAGACCACACCGCGAGCCAAATCTGTAACGTCTGTAAATTCGGTTTGCATACTATAATTTAAAACTAACTGTTCGCTCTTTTTTAATTGTATTCGCATATTGAAATCGGGCAAAACGCGTGTAAATGTGTTTTTATAATCGGCACCAAATTGTGCGTTTTCAGAACTGTAGGCGTGCGCTGAAAGCCCCGGAGTAAACGTAAATTTACCTGTAATGAATCTATAATGCGCACCTAAGTACACATCGTTAAAGGTGTATTTTGTATCGTTTTCATCGCGCCCGTCGTTTAGTGTTGGCGTCGGGTTAAAGGCGCTACCGTCGTCTAGAAATTGAAACAGATTAGAATTAAAATCTTGCTGACTGTAAATGGTTCCTAACGTAAAATTGATGTTACTTTTTGTATTGAGGACATTCCAATAATCTAATTTCACATCTAACTGATTCGATTTTACGCGCTTTTCTTGAGCAATATCGTAACCCACTTGCATATTATCTAAGCCCAACCCGTTTGCCGTGTCGTTATAATTGGTTTTATCTTCTAAAAAAGCGTTGTAAAAAGGATCTTCGTCTTGCAGTAAATGCTGACCCGAAAAAGCGAAAATATTGTTCTCGTTTGCTGTATAATAGTAGTTTATATTTTGATTGATGCTATACGGTTTCGTGTTTTCCACTTGGTTTATATTACCAATTTCTGAAGACAAGAAATTCTGATTTTGTGTTTCTTTAGACACGCGTCCCAGAATATCGTAATCCAATTGATTATTAGCATTTGGCTTATATTTAGCACTTAATTTCAACATTCCTAAATCGCTACTTTGCTTGGTTGCACTTGCTGTGCTTTCGTTTGGAATATTAAAATCTTCATCTGTATATTGCACAAAATTATTTTCCTGCAACTGTACTCTGGAGTTTGAAAAAATAGCAAAACCGCTAAGATCAAGTGCTTTATTAGGAGACATACTAAAATTAGCGGCCCCAAACTTGGTGTTTATATCTTTGGCTTTATTATTTTGAAGTGCTAAAAACCCAAGGTTATTATTTCCTAAATTAAGGTTGGTACCACTACTTTGACTTGGCATTTTAAAACCACCGGTAAAATTAAAATAATCTCTACGTGAGAATGCCACCTCGCCAATATTATTTAAATCGCCAATAAGATTGATACTATATTCTGGACTGTAGAAAAACAGTTTAGGTTGCAATAAGTACAAACTATTATTTTCTGAATCCCCACCGCCAGCAGTTACAGTACCAAACCAAAAAGCGCCTTTACCTTCTTTTAGCTTTATATTAATAGCAATATTATCTTGATTATTGGTCACGCCGCTTAGCTGCCCAACGCTAGAATAGTTTTTTAAAACCTGTACTTTATCTACGGCATTAGACGGAATGTTTTTTGTCGCCAGCTTAGAATCGCCATCGAAAAAATCTTTTCCTTCTACCATTACTTTAGTGACCTTCTTACCTTCTACTTCTATTTCACCATCGGCATTAACTTCAACACCGGGTAATTTTTTAAGAATGTCTTCTAGCTTTCTTTCGGTACCGTTTTTAAAAGAATCGGCATTATAAATAATAGTATCTCCTTTTACAGTGACTGGCATTTCATATACAATTTCAACCTCATCTAACGAAGTATCGGTTTGCAGAATATAATCGAGCTGTATATTATCTTCTTTTACTGCAATTACACGCTGTTCGGTTTTAAAACCGATATAGCTAATTTGAATGTTATAGGTTGTATTTTTTTCTAAGGATAATTTATATTTTCCGTCGGCATTGGTAATGCCGTAAGCATCCATAATTTTTGTGGTTTGGTTTATAGCCACCACATTGGCTAATTCTAAAGGCGTACCAATACTATCTTTTACGGTACCCTCAAATTTTACTTGTGCAAAAGTTACACTTGTTACCAATAAAAGTAACAGAATTAGGTTTCTTTTCATCGTTTTGTTGCTGTTGTTAGCTCCTATTAGTTTCTGCGTTGTCCACGATTTCTACCACCATACATCTCGCGCATTTCTTCTACCTTTTGCTTTACAATGTCGGTATATTCTTGTTTTGTGACTTCTTTACCTTTAGTCGGTTTTTTAATCTCTTCTTTTTCGCCGGGGTTTAAAACAATTTTAGAACATAAAACAGTTGTACGTCCAGAACTTGCTTCTAAAATTAATCCTGGTAATCCCCAGAATTCTCCCGGACCTTGATTTACTGGTATCTGCATTGTGTACCACACAACAACTTCAATGTCTTCAGGGATTTCGATCTCGTCCATCATATCTTTAGGCGCGTCGTTGCTAGCGGTTTCGGACGAATCTTTTACTTTTTCATCTTGCTCCTCTTTGTCTTCTTTATCTCTATTCTTACGTCTCATATTAGAGAAATCCATTTCATCTACCTTTTTAATAGCCGTCGCTTTCATACACATATACTGACCAATTTGCTTAGTCTCACCCGTCATTTTCCACTCTAATTTTTCGAGTTTGTCTTTTATTAAAAACTGTTTTCCAAAAAACTCTTGATCTTGCAAGAACTCGCCATCCTTCACATTTTTGTATTGTATGCCCGGTGTAAAACTGCCCATCATTCCACCAAAACCCCCACCACTACCAGGAGCTCCTAGCTTCTCTTCTTCTTTATAAGTGGATTCTGTTCTATTAAAAGTTAAAATAAAAGTCTTTTCGAACATACTTTTCATACGCTCCATAATCATCTTTTTACGTTCCGGACTCATTTTCTCTCCTCCCCATTTATCTAGATCTATAGTGGTTTTAGATTGATACGTTGCAACACCCTGAAAGTCTTGTTGCGCCAGCGTTACTGTCGAAGCAAAAATAGCAAGCCAGCAAGCGGTTGTTTTAAATAGTTTTGAGCGTAAGTTGTTCATTTTAAAGTTGATTTAATAGGTTTCTATTCTAAAGTAAGACGACTATAATGCGCAAATGTTAAATTTATTTATGTTAAATAAATCTTAAAATTTAGAAATCGCTTTTGGCTTCAATGCGAGACCACTTAAATAAATAATAAATTACAGTTTAGTTTTTGTACTTTTCAAACCGATATGAAACACGCTGTATACATTCTATTTTTGCTTTCCGCGACTTGCTTTGGCCAAGTAACGCTGAGTACTTCATTTGTAAAAAAATCTAAAATTAACGCCGATTATCTGATAGGAATAGATGCTTTTAATGCCTTATATTATACCAAGAATAATGTTTTTATTAAAAATGATGGCGATAAAGAAACCACTTACAGCAACATTCAATTAGGCAATATCACTTCGGCTAACACCTTTAATCCTTTAAAAATAAATTTGTTTTACCAGGCTTTTAATACGGTTATTATATTAGACAATAGATTGGCCGAAGTTTACAAAATTGATTTTAACAGCAATAAAAATTATAAAAACGTCACCCATATTTCGACGGGAAGTGACACGACCATTTGGATTTTCAATCAAGATTTGCAACAGCTAGAAGTATACGATTATAAAACCAACAGTACACGCGCCACCACCCAACCTGTGCAGAGCGCTGTCTTAGATTTTACCAGTAATTATAACGCATGCTGGTTACTTACTGAAAACTTTTTATACAAATACAGCTATTTTGGTAGCTTGATCTACAAAATAAAAAATGAAGGGTTTTTATCTATTTCAGAAAGCGACGAAAATATTATTATAGAAAAAGTCGATAAACTGTTATATTTAACTCAAAAACCTGAAAACAGAGAAGAAATACAGATCCCAAATTTGTTAATAAAACAGTTTTTTCTAACCAACGGAATCCTCTATATTTACGACGGTAAATTTCTTTACCAGTACCAACTAAAAATAAAATAATATGCACGTTGCAATTGCCGGAAATATTGGCGCAGGAAAAACGACGCTCACAACTTTACTAGCAAAACATTACAAATGGGAAGCTCAATTAGAAGACGTTGTAGATAACCCTTATTTGGATGATTTCTATAATCAAATGGAACGCTGGAGTTTTAATTTGCAAGTGTATTTTTTAAATAGCCGTTTCCGACAAATCGCACAAATTAGAGAAAGCGGTAAAGACATTATTCAAGACAGAACCATTTACGAAGACGCACATATTTTCGCTCCCAACTTACACGCTATGGGCCTAATGACAAATCGTGATTTCGAAAATTACAGGTCGCTCTTTAATCTTATGGAAAGCTTTGTTCAGGGTCCAGACTTATTAATCTATTTACGCAGTTCGATTTCTAACTTAGTCTCACAGATCCACAAACGTGGTCGCGATTATGAAAATTCGATAAGTATTGATTATTTAAGCAGACTTAACGAACGCTACGAAGCGTGGATTTCGGGTTACGATAAAGGGAATTTATTAATTATTGACGTTGACAATCTTGATTTTGTAGATAACCCTGAAGATTTAGGTCTTATCCTCAATAAGATTGATGCCCAAATAAACGGATTATTCTAAATAAGTTAACAAAATTCTTACATTATTTTATTTCTAATCTCTTAAATTGCTCATTATTCTATTCATTGATGAGCAAGCTTTACAATTCCAAATATTACCATAGAGATCTGTCGTGGCTAAGATTTAACCACCGCGTTTTACAAGAAATTAGAGATAAAAACAATCCGCTTTACGAGCGCATTAAGTTTTTAGCCATTTTCTCGTCTAATTTAGACGAGTTTTTTAAGGTGCGTGTCTCTGATATTAGACAAGTAAAAGATCTAGAAAAACCGCTCCGTAAAAAACTGGTTACCCAACCTAATAAGGTTTTAGAGGAAATTAAAAAGCAAGTTAACAGTCAACAAAAAGAATTTGGTGATGCTTTTTACAATGAAATTATTCCCGATTTAAAAGCCGAAAACATTCATTTAATAGATTATAACGCGTTTTCTTCCGAACAAAAGAAACAAGCCGAAGACTATTACCAAACCGTTTTAAAAGATAACATTGACACGCAAACGGGAGAAGCAACGCTAAAGGATTCTATATTTGCAAAAAATGAAGCTTCTTATCTCGCGTGTTTAAAAGACGATTCTTTAATTGAAATGGTAGAAATCCCCAGTAAAGAATCTCGTTTTTACGTATTTCCTTCAGATAACGACACCTTTTATATTACGTTTATAGACGATATTTTAAAACACAATCTATTCAAAGAAAATAGCAATATCTATTACGCCTTGAAGTTGTCCCGTGATGCCGAGTTATACATTGAAGACGAATTCTCAGGTAATTTAATGCAGAAAATTAAAGACGCACTTCCTAAAAGAGAAACAGGTCAAGCAACACGTGTACTCATTGACTCTAATGCCCCAAAGAATTTATTGGCGGTATTAAAAAAGACGCTAGACATCTATAATACCGATATTATTCTTGGTGGTGTTTATCATAACTTTAAGGATTTTTTCCGTTTTCCTAACCCTACGAACAAGCAACTATCTAACACGGTTTTAGAACCGTTACCACATAAATTACTTAGCGAATACGACTCGGTATTTAAAGCTATTGATGCTAAAGATCAACTTATACACTATCCATATCAATCGTTCGAGCCGGTTATAAAATTATTGGAAGAAGCCGCAGACGATCCAAAAGTAAAAACCATTAAAATGACACTGTATCGCTTAGCCAAAACCTCGCGATTAAATACCGCCATTGCAAAAGCCGCGAAAAACGGTAAAAAGGTTGTCGTTTTTATTGAAGCTAAAGCACGTTTCGATGAAGACAATAATTTAAAATGGGGCAAGATATTTTCAGAAAACGGAGCAAAAGTCATTTATAGCTACCCTGGAATTAAAGTACATTCAAAAATTTTATATATAGAGCGAGAAGTCGAGGGCGAACTTAAAGCTTACAGCTATATTGCCACTGGAAATTTCAACGAAAAAACAGCAAAACTATACACAGATTTCGGGTTGATGACTCAAAATAAAAAAATGTGTAAAGAGCTTAACCGTGTATTCTTAGTGCTCGAAGGTGTTTTAATTGTACCAAAAGCTAAAAGATTATTAATCTCTCCATTTACATCGCGACATATGTTTTCGCGATTAGTAGAAAATGAAATTGCTTTAGTTCATGCAGGAAAAGAGGGGTCTATAATTTTAAAAATGAACAGCCTTCAAGATAAAAAAATGATTCAGCTGCTTTATAAAGCGAGCAATGCTGGTGTAAAAATCCGATTATTAATTCGCGGCATTTGCAGCCTAGTGCCGGGAATAAAAGATCAAAGTGACAATATTACAATCACGAGTATTTTAGACCGCTTTTTAGAGCACGGTCGCGTATATTTATTCGGAAACGATGGTGACGCCAAATTATATATCGGTTCTGCCGATTGGATGACCCGTAACTTATCGCATCGTATAGAAGTTATCGCTCCTGTTTTAGACCCTGATAATTATAGAATTGTAAAAGACGTATTAGATATTCAATTGGCCGACAATGTTAAAGCTAGAATTATAGATCCCGAACAAAAGAATGACTACGTTACAAACAACAACCCATTAGTGCAGTCACAACTAGCCACTTACGCCTATTTCAAAAAAATTAGCGACAATTAAAACTATCAATTCTGCTAGAGTTTACATTTTATAACGCTTTATCAGAGTTAATTTATTACATTTACCACATAGACTTTAGGAGTAACTAGAAATAGTTTGAGAAATAACCTTAGAACCTGATTTGGCTCATACCAACGTAGGGAAAAGTTGATTTAATATGTTCATTTTCTGTGAACGTATTTCACTTTTTGCAATTTTCTTGTGTACTACTATCATACAACTTAGTCTATTCTTTTAACTTAAAGAATTAAGAAACTATGGTAACTATTACAGTAAACGAAAAAAAACATTCCTTTCCACAATCCATCACTTTATTCGAGGTGTTAACCCAACTTGAAATTTCTCAAAACGGAATTGCTATTGCAATAAACAATAACATCATTCAAAAAAGTAAGTGGCCTAAAACAACACTCGCAAATACAGATGCCCTTTTAATCATAAAGGCAACACAAGGCGGTTAATTCCTAAAGCTATTTTTAAAATTTAAAAATCGTAACCTCTTACATCATTATGAAAAAAAAAGACACCGCACCCAAACAAAACGGTATTACAAGACACCCCTTTCCTAGCTCAAAAAAAGTGTATATTGCCGGTAAATTATTTCCCGAAATTAAAGTGGCAATGCGAGAAATTGCACTAAGTGATACGGTAGATTCACTAACAAAAAAACACATTCCAAACGAACCTGTAACTATTTACGATACTTCCGGTCCCTACACAGATCCCAATAAGGACGTTAATGTACATAACGGAATAGAACGTATCCGTGAACAATGGATTTTAGACCGCGGTAACGTTGAGCAATTAAACAGTTTTTCGTCTCAATACTGCAACGAGCGCTTAAACGATAAGAGCTTAGACCACTTGCGTTTCGGACAATTAAAAAATCCAATGCGTGCGAAAAAAGGCGAAAATGTATCGCAAATGCATTATGCAAAAAAAGGGATTATTACTCCAGAAATGGAATATGTTGCCATTCGCGAAAACCAACGTATAGACGAAATCACACGCTTATCTGTCCAACATCCAGGTCAAGATTTTGGAGCCAGTATTCCTGCGAAAATCACACCAGAATTTGTTAGAGACGAGATCGCTCGCGGCCGCGCAGTTTTACCAAGTAATATAAACCACCCCGAAGCCGAACCTATGATTCTAGGTCGTAACTTCTTAGTTAAAATAAACGCCAATATTGGTAATTCGGCCACAACCTCATCTATTGAAGAAGAGGTAGAAAAAGCCGTTTGGGCATGCCGTTGGGGAGCAGATAATATTATGGATTTGTCTACCGGGCAAAATATTCACGAAACCCGCGAGTGGATTGTGCGCAACTCACCAGTACCCATTGGCACCGTACCTATTTACCAAGCTTTAGAAAAGGTAAATGGCGCTGCCGAAGATTTAACCTGGGAGATTTTCCGCGATACCCTAATTGAGCAAGCAGAGCAAGGCGTCGATTATTTCACCATTCACGCGGGCGTGCGTTTGCGTTACGTACCAATGACAGTAAAACGTATTACCGGTATCGTATCTCGTGGTGGTTCTATTATGGCAAAATGGTGCTTAGCACATCATAAAGAGAGCTTTTTATACACGCATTTTGAAGAGATTTGTGAGATTATGAAAGCCTACGATGTTGCCTTTTCTTTAGGAGACGGTTTACGTCCGGGTTGTATTGCAGACGCTAATGACGAAGCACAGTTTGCCGAGTTAGAAACCTTAGGAGAGCTTACAAAAATTGCCTGGAAACACGATGTGCAAACTTTTATAGAAGGTCCCGGACACGTGCCAATGCATATGATAAAAGCCAATATGGACAAACAATTGGAGGTTTGCGACGAAGCTCCTTTTTACACATTGGGTCCACTAACCACAGATATTGCACCGGGTTACGACCACATTACCTCTGGTATTGGTGCGGCTATGATAGGCTGGTTTGGTTGCGCAATGTTGTGCTACGTCACACCAAAAGAACACTTGGGCTTACCTAACAAAAACGATGTACGCACAGGAGTTGTCACTTATAAATTAGCGGCCCATGCCGCCGATCTTGCAAAAGGACATCCAAGTGCGCAACATAGAGACGATGCACTGAGCAAAGCGCGATTTGAGTTTCGTTGGGAAGACCAATTTAATTTGGCTTTAGACCCCGAATTGGCCCGAGAGTATCACGATGAAACCTTGCCTGCCGATGGGGCAAAAATAGCCCATTTCTGCTCTATGTGCGGACCAAAATTCTGTTCGATGAAAATTTCTCAGGAAGTACGCGATTTTGCTGCCGTTAACGAAATAAGAGGAGACGAAGTGTTTGCCAAAGGAATGGACGAAAAATCTCGAGAATTTAAAGATAACGGATCCAAAGTTTACTTATAAAATAATATGGAAGTTCCTTCGCCTTTTTTAAGAAAAGACGAAGGCGGGCTTTCCGTTATATCTTTTGCAGAAAAAAGCAAAAGGATGTCACTACAATCCCTAACTTATGCCAAATCTAAAACTATAAAATTTCAACTATAAAAATGATTGTACTTATAGCACCCGAAGAAGATATTACTAACGAAATAGACACGCTTCATCTGTTATTTAAGGCCGGTTTAGAGCATTATCATTTAAGAAAACCCTCTAAAAATATCGATGAACACATCACTTTCTTAAACCTAATAGAACCGCAATATCACAATCGTATTGTCATTCATTTTTTTCACGAGTTAGTAAACACCTTCAATTTAAAAGGTATTCACTTTCAAGAACAAAAAAGAATTGATGTTTTAGAAAATGGAAAAGGTTATTTTAACACCTTACAGATGGTCGGCAAAACAATGAGTAGCTCTTTTCACGATCCTAAGGACGTTGAAGACTGCGAATTTGAATTCGATTATCATTTACTAAGTCCGGTGTTTTCTTCAATCTCAAAAAAAGGATACGAAGGCAAGGGGTTTAATGTTACAGGAATAGATAAATTTATAATTGGTATGGGTGGTATTAATTCAGAAACTATAGAAAAAACGCTGCAGTTAGGTTATAAAGGTGTTGGTGTTTTAGGTGGTGTCTGGAATGCAGAACACCCCCTTGAGGCCTTTTTAGGAATTAAAAACACGCTAGAGCAGCTTCAAAAGCAACGCAAATAATGACTCAAAAACCATACATATTAAGTATTGCCGGTTTCGATCCTTCAAGCGGCGCCGGAATCACTTCAGATATAAAAACGTTTGAAGTCCATAATCTTTACGGTTTATCGGTGTGCACGGCAGTAACCATTCAAAACGATACGACTTTTAAAGATTGCATTTGGATGGATAGCGCGGTTATTATTTCACAAATTGAAATACTTTTCGAACGCTTTACTATTTCCGTAGTAAAAATAGGAATAGTTAAATCCTGGGAGGTTTTACACGACATTACTAAAACTTTAAAACGATTAAACCCAGAAATTAAAATTATTTTAGACCCTATTTTAAAAGCAAGTGCTGGTTATCATTTTCACGATTCATCAAACTTAGAGACCCTTTCAGAAATATTAAACAGCTGTTATTTTATCACACCAAATTACGAAGAAATACACGCTTTATTCCCAGACAAAACGATTGAAGATACTATTTCATACATTTCGGAAAAAACTAATATATATTTAAAAGGCGGTCACCGAAAAGACAAAATAGGTTGGGACGAAGTGTATTATAATAAAATTGTACAACTCAACATTCCGCCAACGGCAACGTCAATACATCAAAAACACGGCAGCGGTTGTGTTTTATCTGCGGCTTTAGCTTCAAATACTGTAAAAAACATGGTATTAGAAGATGCTTGCAAATTAGCAAAACTATACACCGAAGCCTTTTTAAACTCGAATACATCCCTTTTAGGAACCCATAATTACAACTTTAATGATTAGCAAATTACATTATATAACACAAGGAGACACTCCAGAAATTCATTTAGAAAACATACAAAAAGCCTGTTCATCTGGCGCCGATTGGATTCAGCTACGCTTAAAAGACGTGAACGAAGAGACTTTACTAAAAACAGCATTAAAAGCAAGAGAATTAACGGCGCATTTCCAAACCCGTTTAATAATTAACGACCATTATAAAATTGCGAAGGAAGTAAGAGCAGACGGCGTACATTTAGGAACAAATGACGCTTGCCCAATTGAAGTTCGTGATTACTTAGGCAAATTTTATAGTATTGGCGGTACAGCCAACACGTTAGAAGATTGCGAAAACCTAATAAAAAAAGGAGTAGATTATATCGGTCTTGGGCCGTTTAAATTGACGTCTACAAAAACAAATTTAAGTCCGATTCTAGAAATAGAAGGCTACCAAAATATTTTAAAGACGTTAAAAACAGACACTCCAATTATTGCCATTGGTGGCATTACATTACAAAACGTGGCCGATATAGTAAACACGGGTGTTTATGGTATTGCTGTTTCAGGAGAAATTACCAGAGATTTCAATAACATTAACGCGTTAAATGAAATAATAAATGGCCCGACATTAGAGCAGCGCTACACATTTGACAAAAAGGAAAACGATGAACAATAGTTTAAAAATAGGAGATAAAACCTTTACCTCACGTTTGTTTACAGGCACAGGAAAATTTAGTTCTTCAACTGTAATGAAAGACGCGATAGTAGCCTCAGAAAGTGAGTTGGTTACCGTGGCTTTAAAACGTGTAGATATCGCTAATGAAGATGACGACATTTTATCACATTTAAATCATTCTAGAATTCATTTACTACCAAACACATCGGGTGTTCGCACAGCGAAAGAAGCTGTTTTTGCCGCTCAATTATCGCGTGAAGCTTTAGAAACCAATTGGGTGAAATTAGAAATTCATCCCGATCAAAAATATTTATTACCAGATCCCATAGAAACATTAAAAGCCGCAGAAGAATTGGTAAAGCAAGGTTTTGTAGTTATGCCATATATACACGCAGACCCTGTTTTATGTAAGCGATTAGAAGATGTTGGCGTACAGTGCGTAATGCCATTGGGCGCACCCATAGGCAGTAACAAAGGTTTGAAGACAGTGGATTTTTTAGAAATAATTATCGCTCAAAGTAACGTTCCTGTAATTGTAGATGCTGGTATTGGCGCTCCCTCTCACGCGGCATACGCAATGGAATTAGGCGCAGATGCTGTTTTAGTAAATACCGCAATTGCAGTCTCTAAAAACCCAATAGCTATGGCGAATGCTTTTAGACTTGCGGTAGAAGCTGGTCGTTTAGCATACACTGCCAAATTAGCACCAACAAAACATACCGCCGAAGCAAGTTCTCCTCTCACCTCTTTTTTGAATGCATAGCTTTACATCGCTTTTTAACCGTCAGGATTGGGACACTATAGTCGCCGATATTTACAGCAAAACTAGTGAAGATGTAGAAACGGCTTTACATAATAACAAGCGCACACTAGAAGATTTTAAAGCTTTAATTTCGCCAGCTGCGGCCCCCTATTTAGAGCAAATGGCGCAATTGAGTAGCGCATTAACTAAAAAACGCTTTGGGAATACAATGCAAATGTTTGCCCCAATGTATTTAAGTAACGAGTGCCAAAACATTTGTACCTATTGCGGTTTTAGTGTAACCAATAAAATACCTAGACGCACACTAACCGATGTCGAGATTTTAAAAGAAGCTAATTTCTTAAAAAATAAAGGCTACAATCACATTCTTTTGGTTACTGGAGAAGCTAACAAAACCGTTGGTGTCGATTACATAAATAAGGCGATTAAACTCCTTAATAAAGAGTTTGCAAACATTACCATAGAAGTACAACCATTAGACCAAAATGACTACGAACTATTGTCTAAAAACGGCCTATATGCAGTTTTAGTTTACCAAGAAACTTACCACAAAGAAGAGTATAAAAAACACCACCCTAAAGGCAAAAAATCTAATTTTTATTACCGCTTAGAAACCCCAGATCGCTTAGGAAAAGCAGGAGTTCATAAAATTGGTTTAGGCGCTTTATTTGGTTTAGAAGATTGGAGAGCAGACAGTTTTTACACCGCTTTACATTTACAGTATTTGCAAAAGACCTATTGGCAAACTAAATACTCTATTTCATTTCCTAGATTGCGACCGCACTCTGGAGGTTTGGAACCTAAAGTCATTATGGAAGATGCTGATTTAGCACAGCTAATTTGCGCCTATCGATTGTTAGATGAAGATGTAGAATTGTCGATTTCCACTAGAGAAAGCGAAAAGTTCAGAAATAACATTATCAATTTTGGTATCACTTCTATGAGTGCCGAATCTAAAACAAATCCTGGTGGTTATGTTGTAGAACCAGAATCTTTAGAACAGTTTGAGATCTCTGACGATCGTAGTACAGAAACCATAACTGCGATGTTAAAAGAAAAAGATTTTGAAGTCGTTTGGAAAGACTGGGAAACGTTTTCACTGGCACCAAATAAACATAATTAAGTTAAATTAAATAACAAATGACTTTACAGCACGGCGAAGAACAACAATATAATCGCCATCTTATTTTAGATGAAATAGGCCTTTCTGGTCAAGAAAAAATAAAACAATCTAGCGTTTTAGTCATTGGCGCTGGTGGTTTAGGCTGTCCTATTTTACAATATTTAACAGCCTCTGGCGTTGGAAAAATCGGAATAATAGACGACGATACTATTTCGCAAAGCAACTTACAACGTCAAGTGTTATACACACATAACGACATAGGCAAACACAAAGCTAAAGTAGCCGCAAATAGATTATCGGGATTAAATCCGTATGTGAATTTTGAAGTTTACACGGAAAGACTATCAACTAAAAATGCCTTAACTCTATTTAGTTTATACGATATTATTGTCGACGGAAGCGACAATTTTCCGACACGCTATTTAGTTAACGACGCGGCCGTACTTACTAATAAACCAGTTGTTTTTGGATCTATTTTTAAATTCGAAGGGCAGGTGTCTGTTTTCAATTATCAAAACGGCCCTACATATCGTTGTTTGTTTCCAACGCCTCCAGAACCTAATACAGTTCCAAACTGTTCTGAAATTGGCGTTTTAGGCATTTTACCAGGAATTATTGGCAGTTTACAAGCGAATGAAGTGATTAAAATAATTTGTGGTATTGGCACCGTTTTAACTGAAAAACTCCTCACTTTCAACACGCTTACGATGCAACAGGTTATTGTAAACTATAAAAAGGACAATTCTGTTACAATTAACCATTTACAAGACAATTATAACCTTTTTTGCGGAATAACAGCGAAACCGCTTACTGAAATTACGTTGAAGGAGTTGAATACATTAGAAGACCCCTTTATATTATTAGACGTACGAACGCCTTTAGAACGCGAACATTTTAATATTGGAGGTTTACATATTCCGTTACAGGAATTAGACCGACGGTTTAAAGAATTACAGACTGAAAAAGATATTATAGTGTATTGTAAAGCCGGAATGAGAAGCGAAATGGCTATTCATGTTTTAAGAGAAAAAGGACTAAAAAACACTCTCATAAATTTAAAAGGCGGCTTGTTTTATTAGCAGAAGCCTACTTAATAAACCCAATAGATCTAGCGTGTGCTATGGCTTGCTTACTAGATTCTACCAAAAGCACTGGTGTGGTTTTATAATTTTCTAAAAGACCTCTAACACGTTCCATTCGCTTATTATGATTTACACTTCTTAAATAAATTACTTTAATTCTATCGGGATATAATTCTGCAATTTCAATGTAGATATCGGGGTCGTGCTCACCACTATCACCAATTAAAATAAAAGGCAAATTGGGATATGTTTCAAGTAAATTTACAATCTCCTTTTGCTTTTGAGGTTTTTCGTCAATAGTTTTCTTTTTAAATAAACTATCAAAATTCCGCAGTAAAATAGGGCCTTTCGGAAAATCGTTTTGTTTCAAAAAGAGTTTTAGGTATCGGTATAAATTCCACGGACTATGACTCACATAAAAAATAGGATTTGCTTCGTCACCTGAAATCCCACGATGTAGTAAATGATAAAACTCTGGAGCGCCTTCTAAAGGTATACGTGCGAGTGCCGACTTAAAAATACTATTAATTATTAGTCGCCATTTTAAAAAGGACACGACGCCAGTATGCAAAATAGTATCATCGATATCGCTGGCCACACCAAAGTTAGCTTGAGACGAGGGTATTAAAATTTCAGCCGGAAAACTATTCTTGTTTTGTATGTTACGTTTAATATTAACATCGCTATAGCTTACTTGACAAGGCAACCATCCCTCACTATTGGTTAGAGATTCTAAACCAACCAGTTCTGCTTTCACCTTAAAATACCCTTTATTATCGGTGGTTGTTTTTAAGATTTTTCCGTTTGGTAGTTTTATATCTAATGTGGTATTTCGAACCTCATCAACCTCTAAGCGTTTATAAGAATTTATAAGTAGATTAATCCACGTTTTATTTTCGAGGTTTATATTTTCGTCCTCGAGAGCTCTACCTTTTAAATAGAAGTGCGTATTTGTGCCATAACTTTGGAACGCTATAATTTGAAGAGGATCTTTTTTAAACATACTTATCGGTATCGATCGAAACAATGAAGATATCATTTTTCATAAAAAAACCACAGGATATCCTGTGGTTTTTTTCTAAATATTAAATCGTGGTTAGCGTTTGTCTTTTATTTTAATCTTAAAATCCTCTACCTTTTTTAACTGGTTTCTTACTTCATCCTCGGTGCCCGTAAATTCTTGAGTTTCAACTTGCGTTTCACCGTTAATATTACGTTCTATAGTTACAACAGCCTTAACCATATTGTTGGTCTCATTTTTTGTCATTTCTACAGACGTATACGTACTATTTGATGATACATTTCCTGCTGCTTCTTCTTTACTTATAAATTTCACAGTTTCTGTGCCGTCTAAAACGTGCTTTTCCCCATTTTCATCAATCCAGATATTAACTTCTTGTTGTTTTTCAACGGAAACAGAATCCGAATGATCTCCTAAAATAGGTGCAATTACCAATCCGATTAAACACGTTAGTTTAATTAAAATATTCATTGAAGGCCCAGACGTGTCTTTAAACGGATCACCGACAGTATCTCCAGTAACTGCGGCTTTATGAGCATCAGACCCTTTAAAAGTCATAACACCATTGATTTTTACCCCAGCCTCAAATGATTTTTTTGCATTATCCCAAGCACCGCCAGCATTATTTTGAAAAATTGCCCACAACACACCAGATACCGTAACACCTGCCATATACCCGCCAAGCATTTCGGCAATATCTAAAGAGTGCATACCGAACGCCATTGGTACAAACGCAATAACTAAAGGAAAACCAATGGTTAACAAGCCGGGTAACATCATTTCTCTTAAAGACGCTTTGGTAGAAATATCGACACATTTATCGTATTCTGGTTTCCCTGTACCTTCCATAATTCCCGGGATCTCTCTAAACTGTCTACGCACTTCTTGCACCATTTGCATTGCTGCTTTACCTACAGCATTCATTGCTAAAGCAGAAAACACAACCGGAACCATTCCACCTACAAATAGCATTGCTAACACTGGTGCTTTAAAAATATTAATACCGTCGATTCCTGTAAACGTTACGTAAGCCGCGAATAAAGCCAAAGAAGTTAGTGCTGCCGAAGCAATCGCAAATCCTTTTCCGGTAGCAGCTGTTGTATTCCCTACAGAATCTAATATATCTGTGCGTTGGCGAACGATGGGTTCTTGCTCGCTCATTTCGGCAATTCCACCGGCATTATCTGAGATTGGTCCGAAAGCATCTATCGCTAGTTGCATTGCTGTCGTTGCCATCATCGCCGAAGCCGCCAAAGCCACTCCATAAAACCCTGCAAAGGCATACGATGTCCAGATTGCCGCTGCAAATAACAATACTGAAGGAAACGTAGAAATCATACCCGTTGCTAAACCTGCAATAATATTTGTTCCTGCCCCCGTGCTTGATTGTTCAACAATTTTTAAGATTGGTTTTTTACCCAAACCGGTATAATACTCAGTTACTGAAGAAATAACAGCCCCCACAAATAAACCGACTAAAGTGGCATAAAACACCCGCATAGAAGAAATTTCCTTCAAACCTTCTCCAAAATAATTCATCATCATTTTTTCTGGAAGCATCCAATAACACAAACCAAAACAGGCGATCGCTACTAAAATAATCGAAGTCCAATTTCCAATATTTAGGGCACCCATAACCTCAGTTTCTTTAGCGTCATTATTTTTAATTTTCACGAGCATCGTCCCAATAATAGAAATAATAATTCCTACACCTGCAATCGCCATTGGTAGTAAAATAGGACCGATACCTCCAAAAGCATCGTCTATGTTTCCACCCATATCTTTAATTACATAATTCCCTAATACCATTGCGGCCAACACGGTCGCCACGTAAGACCCAAATAAATCGGCACCCATTCCGGCAACATCCCCCACATTATCCCCTACATTATCGGCAATAGTTGCAGGATTTCTAGGATCGTCTTCTGGGATTCCAGCCTCTATTTTACCCACTAAATCGGCACCAACATCGGCTGCTTTAGTATAAATTCCGCCTCCCACACGCGCAAATAAGGCTATGGATTCTGCGCCTAGAGAAAAACCTGCTAGGGTTTCTAAAACAATAGTCATTTTATCGGTTGAGATCCAAACGCCATCCATAAAAAAATAAAAGAAAAAGATAAAGAATGTCGTCAGCCCTAATACAGCTAAACCTGCAACACCAAGTCCCATTACGGTACCACCACCAAAAGATATTTTTAAGGCATTTGGCAAACTAGTTTTTGCGGCTTGCGTTGTTCTTACGTTTGTTTTTGTAGCGATTTTCATTCCCATATTACCAGCGAAAGCCGAAAATATAGCACCAAAGATAAAGGCGACAACTATTAACCAATGTGTCGTATCGACCACTTGAGAAACGATAAATAATAGCACACTAACTATAATTACAAAAACGGTTAGGAGCCTATATTCTGCGCCCAAAAAAGCGAGGGCTCCTTTATAAATGTGATCTGAAATCTCTTTCATTTTACCATCTCCAGCATCTTGTTTTAAAACCCACGTTCGCTTTATCCACATATAAATTAAACCCAAGAATGCCATAGCAATTGGCATATAAATCATCATTGACTCCATATTTTTAGTTGTTTGATTAGTTAATAACCTCACTAATGTAGGAAAATAATGTGATAGTAAAACCAAATAATTAACTAACAATTAAATAACTAAAGAATTTTGCGCATTAAAAAACCCACTCGAAATGAGTGGGTTTTGAAAAACTAAGGACTGTACTATTTAATCTTTTGTCTTGTCTTTAAAAGCATCAAATTCGCTTTGTTGCACTTCTCTTGGCCACGAATTATTTGCTGTATCAACATCTGCAGTTTCTAACTTAGGATCTACAGTTATTTTTACAATTTCTTTTCCTGAAGCAATTACTTTACTCACTTCTTTATCGTTGAGTCTCCATATTTGCGCCGGATATTTTTCAGTTTTACTTGTACCATCGGCATAAGTAAATTCTACAATTACAGGCATTACTAATCCGCCTGGTTTATTAAAGGTAACCTCGTAGAAGTATTTAGGCTGCTCCATTTTAGCTCTTTCTTGTGGCGTGAAGTTATCCATTAAATACTCTTTTAACGATGAGATGTCGTTTTCTAAGTCTCTATTGTTTTTCAAATCATCAGAAAATTCTTCCGTACCTTCTTCAATATAATACACTAAACTTTTAGAATCTATATTATAACGGTCTGCAATTTCAGCACCTTCTTTATTAGGTGTTGCAGACACGTGGAATTTCTTCACTGATTTAATTCCGATATCGACGTAATCTGTCGAGTAAAACCAACCTCTCCAATACCAATCTAAATCGAATGCCGAAGCATCTTCCATTGTACGGAAAAAGTCTTCAGGTGTTGGGTGTTTAAACATCCAACGGTTGGCATACTCTCTAAAGGCATAGTCAAATAACTCTTCACCCATAACAGTTTCTCTAAGAATATTTAAGGCTGTTCCTGGTTTTCCGTAGGCGTTATTACCAAATTGGTATGTATTTAAACCTTTGGTCATAATTGGTGCGATATAATTTTGATCACCACCCATGTAATCTACAATTTTTGCTGCTGGTCCACGACGTGAAGGATACGATGTTTGCCCTTCAGACAGTGCTGTAGGATGCCATTTTCCAAAATCTTGTTCTGCTACATATTGTACGAATGTATTTAAACCCTCGTCCATCCAAGTCCATTGGCGCTCGTCACTGTTAACAATCATTGGGAAAAAGTTATGTCCTACTTCATGAATAATAACACTCATCATCCCAAATTTAGTTCTATCACTATAGTTACCGTCCTTATCTGGACGACCATAATTCCAGCAAATCATTGGGTATTCCATACCTTGTTGTTTTGCGTGTACTGAAATAGCCTTGTGGTAAGGATAATCGAAAGTCATTCTAGAATACGTTTTTAAGGTACTAGCTACTGCTTTTGTAGACCAATCTTCCCATAACGGATTTCCTTCTTTAGCATACAATGACACCGCCATAACGTCTCTATCTCCTAATTTAACGGCCATCATATCCCAGATGTATTTTCTTGATGACGCAAAACCAAAGTCACGCACATTTTCTGCGTATAGTTTCCACGTTTTTGTTTTACTCGATTTACTTTTTTCAGCGCGTTCAGCTTCCGATTGCGTTACAATTACAACAGGCTCGTCGTAAGACTTTTTTGCTTTCTCGTAACGTTTCATCATTTCTTTCGAAAATACTTCTTTTCTATTGGTAAGCTTTCCGGTTCCATCTAAGATATGATCTGCAGGCACTGTAATGTTAACTTCAAAATTCCCAAATGGTAAAGCGAATTCATCACGCCCCCAGAATTGAGAGTTTTGCCATCCTTCGACATCATTATAAACAGCCATTCTTGGATAAAACTGCGCAATTACGTAGGTTCTATTACCATCTTCCGGAAAATACTCGAACCCAGAACGTCCTCCATCTTTAACGTGGTCGTTAATAGTGTACCACCATTTAATATTAAAAGAGAACTTTTCACCTGTCTTTAGAGATTTCGGCACTTCAACACGCATCATTGTTCTATTAATCATGTGCGTTAAAGGTTTCCCGTTAGTATCGGTAACCGATTCAATGTTAAAACCACCGTCGAACGTTTCTGCCAAATGATTTTTAGCAAAACTTGCAGCTTGTTGTACTGGCGCAACCTTACTTGATTCAATTAAAGGCGACTTAGAATCTTTAGCTCTTACGTTTTGATCTAATTGCACCCAAAGATAATTTAAAGTCTCTGGAGAATTATTGGTATAAGTAATCGTTTCTTGACCACTAAGTATTGCTTTGTCATCGTCTAAAACAATGTCCATTTTATAATCGGCTTGCTGCTGATAATAAGCAGGGCCTGGTGCGCCAGAAGCCGCTCTAAACATATTCGGAGTAGAAAACTCCTCGTAGAGTTGTTTAAATTTATTGCTGTTTGTATGCCCCTCTTGAGGTACACGTTGGTCTTGCTGCTCTTGTTGAGCAAAAACACCGATAGTCACAAACATAAATGACAAGAAATAATACTTAATATTACGCATAGTTTGATTTTTTTTTCAAAATAGAATTTGAAATTAACATTTTAAATTATCAAGGCTTAAGATTTGTTAAAACTTTAACAAACCTTTATCCTTTTGGGGAATGAGAATAAAGGATTTATTTTTTGAATTGATATGTGTTCGTACAATATTTTTTTGATCTGGAAAAATATCAAACAACACCTCGTTTTTAATTTCGAAACTTTTAATATTCTTGACATTACTAATTTCTAAATAACAGTTTACAATATCATCGGTATATTTTTTTCCCAGATATTTAATAGTGACTGGAGAATTGTTAATACTAATTTGAATACGGGACAACACATATTTTTCGATATAATTATCCATTAGCGCATTGTCTATATTATCGTTCAAAACCAATGATGCATCGTAACGTTGGCGTAAAACATTCTCAAAATCATCGATAAAGATTCGCGTAATAATTTGTACCGATTCTTGCTCTTCGAGATAATCGATTTGGGTAACGCTAACGTAATATTTGTGTGCAGCCGTAAACGCCAGTAAAGGTAAAATTAAGAGTAGTGCTATTTTTTTTAGAGTATTCATAGTTAAAAAATTTCAATTACAAATTTAACCATTAGTTTCAAAACGTATTCCCAAAGTCTGTTATTCTTTAAGATTAAGATTTTTTTGATACTCTTTATATTTTTCAATCACAAAATCGAACATTTCAATATTGCCTCCGCCGATATGGTTATTAAAATTTTCATCTTCAGCACAGAAATAGAAAAAATCCATTCTACGTGAAGTCTCTAACGGGTAATTATTAAAGAAAGCGGCTCCCAATTTAGCTATTAATTTTTGCATAGCTTCTGTATTTGCCTCTAGTGCGACTCGTTGTTTAAGCCTTTTTGTTCTTCCAGATAACCCATTTAGTATTGGGTTTATTGGTACAGAAAGCACAAGAATCCCGATAAGCATACCTGGTTTAAAATCTCCAGCTTCCTGCAGTAGTCGTTCGCTCTTTGTTTTTCTTTTTCCTTTATAACCTGGAATACCGACATCGTAAAAATCTATAGGTTTTTTAGCTTTCGAGTTCGCAATATCATCGTATAAGTTTCCAGATAATGTATTTCCTAATTTTACTTCAGCTAATGCATTGACTTCGATTTCTAAATAGAGTACAATACGTTTGTTTTTAAGATGTGTTTCTGTAATTACTAAGGTTACTTTTTTATATTGAATAGAACTGATTTCCAATTGGTCATTTACAGCAACTTCAATGGTAAATTTCCCATTAGCGTCTGTAGTCGTGTTTTGATTTTGTGTGGTATTTATAACATGAAGACCTTCAATAGCATCACTATCTTCTGAAAACACTTCGCCATCAATAACTAGTTTTTGCCCTTGAGCGTAAATAGTAAAGAGTATAAGAATGGAAAACAAGTATGTAACTTTATTCACCTGTCGCTTTTAAAAATAATTCGCTTTGTTTGTGTAAATAAGCGACCCGTTGAAATTCGTTACTATCCGTTAGTAATATTTCAGGGCCATCTTGAGATTCTAAAAAAGAAATGAAATCGGAGACCCTATGTACAGGAATATTATAATTTTCTATATAATAGCTTTTTGGAAAGGCATCTGCCCATTTAGAAATAGGGGTTTCTAGCCTGGGGTCTTTAAAATTACTTGTATCGTGTTTCTTGTTTTTAAATAACAACCCCACTAAAGCTCCCAAAATAGCGATAGCATCAGCTTGGTAGCGTATTTGACCTTGATTTATGGCACTATTTTCAACGGCCGAATACTTATCATCTGGCATATCGAAATTTTCAAAACTACCAAAACTAAATACAATTGGAGTCACTAATTTAACATTAGCTACATCGGTTTCTAAATTACCGGTTAAATCATAGGGTAATAAAATCACCTCCGCTAAACTATTTATTTGTTCCACTAAATATATTTTCAGGCTTTTTGACGCTATGACCGCCGCGGTTATTTTAGTTTTAAACGGTTTTAATTGCAGGGCAGAGACTTGAATTTCGTCATTTAAACCCACACTAATTTTAAATTCACCATCGGCATTGGTAATAACCCCTGTATTCGTCGACGCGTTAAAAATAGTAACATTTTCTAAATCATCGACATCGACATATATATTACCCAAAACCTGGACACGTTCTGGTTCTTGCGCATAAAAGGTAGTAACACAACATAAAAATGCTGTAAAAAGTAAAAAGCGCTTCATTTGGAATGGTTTAGTAACGTAAATAAAGGTTTTCATATCTAAATATAAATTTAAAACACTTTTAAACTTTTGTTAAATATATGCTTTGCCTAAATTTACAATAATTTCTTAATACAAATCAATCTTTAACGCTATTAACATCTATGAAACATTTAATTATTGCGAGTACGTCTACCGTGTTTGGTGGCGCACCTTTAGATTACATTTTAGACGCCCTCACAGAGTTATATAAAAATACAGATACTATATTATTTATTCCGTATGCAAGGCCTGGCGGCATATCTCACGAAGAATACACTAATAACATACAACTAGTATTCAATAAAATAAACAAAAAAGTAGTTGGCATTCACGAATTTGAATCGCCAACAGAAGCGCTTCAAGAAGCAAAAGGCATTTACGTTGGTGGAGGAAACACCTTTGTTTTAGTTAGTCAATTATATAAAAGCAACTGTATAAACACCCTAAAGGAGGTCGTTTTAAAGGGAACGCCGTATTTAGGCACAAGTGCGGGAAGCAATATTTGCGGTTTAACAATGAGCACGACAAACGATATGCCTATTGTGTACCCGCCAAGTTTTAAAACATTGGGTTTTGTGCCCTTCAATATAAATCCGCATTATTTAGACCCTATCGGCGGCAATACACATATGGGTGAAACCCGCGAAACGCGAATTAAAGAATTTCATCATTACAATACGCCCCCTGTTGTGGGATTAAGAGAAGGAAGTTGGATTGAAATAAAAGGAGACACTATGCTTTTAAAAGGCCCCTTAAAAGCGATTATTTTTGAATACAAAAAAACTCCGTTTGAAATTGAAACCGGAACATCTTTAAAAGACATAAAATAAAAAAGCCTCATCGTGAGATGAGGCTTTAGAGCGAGAGACCGGGTTCGAACCGGCGACATTCAGCTTGGAAGGCTGACGCTCTACCAACTGAGCTACTCTCGCGTTTCCGAGTGCAAAGATACTTAAACATTTCAGTTATTAACAAGTAATTTTTAAAATTTCTTTAAAAAATGATATCCGAGTATTTCATAGCCTTGATTGTAGTAAAATTTGTGCGATGGGTAATTTTGAACGTAAGTATTTAGCTCTGAAGCTTTGCACCCTTTAGATTGCGCATAATTATCGACCCATTTCATTACTATTTTACCTATACCTTGACCCTGAAATTTTTCACAAATATAAATGTGGTCTATCTCAACAGATTTCCCTACATAATGACGCGTCATAAACCATAAACCACAGATTCCTATTAGTTTATCGTCTTTATAAACACCCAAACACTCGTAATTCTGAGTTACCATTTCTAAAAGTCGCTCTTGTAAAACAGCCTCAGAATTTGCATTATTAGACAATTTCTGCAGAAAAGGGATGATTATAAAAATATCGTTGGCGGGTATTATTTTAAATGAAATAGACATAGTCACGTTTTTTCCTCAAAAGTAATTAATTTTGAATTGTAGACATATTTTTTACGCTGAAGTCTAACTAGACTATTTTAAGCGTAAGTATTGACATAAAATCACTTCTTAAATTGATATTTTTAAACAATGAAAAAACTAAAACATCTCTTATGCATTCTTTTATTAATAATGGCATTTACTCCTAAAGAAAGTAACGGCCAACACACTATTTCAGATGAAGAGTTAATAGGAAAAGGAACTCCTACCCTATTTGGAAACGGTTATTCTATTAGAGAAGAAGCATACCAAGCCTTTTTAAAACTTAAAGCGGAAGCTTTAAAAGAAGGCATTACAATTTCGGCTGTTTCTAGCTACCGCAATTTTAATCATCAAAAACGTATTTGGAATAGAAAATATAACACCTTTATTTCTCAAGGACTTTCACCTAAAGAAAGTATTGCTAAAATTATCGAATACTCAACTATTCCAGGCACTTCGCGACACCATTGGGGTACCGATATCGATATTTACGATACCAGCGTAGCAAGACCTGCGCGCATTTTGCAATCCAAAAATTATCACGGCAATGGGGTTTACTGCAAACTTAAAGACTGGATGGATAGCAACGCTGAACGCTATGGCTTTTATTTAGTTTACACCGACCTCTACCAACGAAAAGGCTTTAAATACGAGCCATGGCATTATAGCTACAAACCCCTTTCTAAACCTTATTTAGAGGCCTATGGTAAGCTTGATATTTCAAAATTATTAAAATCTGAAGGGCTTTTAGGAAGCGATTATTTTGATGAACCCTTTATAAAAAAGTACCTCTCGGAAAATATTTTAGATATAAATCCAGAACTTTTGTAAATTTAAACGTCAAAAAAGTAATGTATTATGAGAAGAGGCGGATTAAAAGGTAGAATAATAATTGGAGTCGTAATTGCTGCTTTTGCGTTGTTCCAATATTTGAGCAGACAAGAAACAAATCCTTATACAGGAAAAAAACAAGCAATTTCTATGACGGTAGATCAAGAAATAGCAATGGGTTTGGCGAGTCGCGAACAAATGGCGCAACAGTACGGTGGTCTATACCCAAACGAAGAAATGCAAGCACTGGTAGATGAAGTAGGCAGGAAATTAGTGAATAACAGTATTGCGCAAGAAACACCTTACCAGTACGAATTTCATTTACTCGCCGATAATTCTACGATTAATGCTTTTGCTTTACCGGGCGGTCAAATTTTTATTACCTACGCTTTATATTCACAATTAGAAACCGAAGACCAATTGGCAGGGGTTTTAGGTCACGAAATTGGTCACGTGTTAGGGAAACACTCTGCAGAACGCATTGCAAACTCAGACCTTTGGCAAGGCCTATCGTCGGCCGGGAGTTCTGTTGGCAATGAAATTGGCGGACTAATCGCTCAAGGTGGAAACGGCATATTACTTAAAAACGGACGTGGCGACGAATTAGAAAGTGACGATTTAGGGGTGCGTTTTATGATGAAAGCGGGTTATAACCCGGAGGAAATGATTAAAGTTATGGCCATTTTAAAAGCGGCTGGAGGTTCAAATAGGGTTCCTGAGTTTCAAAGTTCGCACCCAGATCCAGATAACCGCGTCGAAAATATTAGAGCATCGATAGAAAAATATAGGAATAATAATTAATTTCTTAGTAACTTTCTACTACCAAATGGTAAGATAACTGCATAAAAAAACTAAAATAATTATTGTTAATTATAATCGTTTAACGCGTCGTTAAGCACCGTTTTCACGGCATCTGCTCCGTGCATATTAGCATACTCTCGCCGTATACCCCTTGCTTGATTCTGTATTTAACGCCGCTCCTTTTTCAATAAAACGTTTTGAAATTTCAACTCTATTGTATTTAGCAGCGTACATTACCGGCGTCATTCCATCCCATTTTTTGATTGATATATTCCCTCTAACTAATAATTTAACAACTGTTTCTACGTCGCCTTTTACAATAAATATGCAAAAAGAATTCACGTTAAAAACAGTTTCTATGTTGTTATTATTTACAACAAGTGCGATGGATTTTGCAGTAACGGTAACGAAAGAGAAAACGAATACAATTGCGGAAATGAGGATTGATATTTTTATAATAAATGATTTTGATTGATGATTAATGTATTTATTGATATACTATAAAGTCAACACTCTTGTAAATCTGTTACAGTAAGCATAAATCTCTTTTTTAGCAGTCAATAGTCAGCTAAGCACAACCCCAAACTGTTTTTAAAACACAGTATAACGCTAGTTTTTAAAGGAGTATTCTACATTGTTTTAACAAACTTCAGTACCTTTGCGAACAGCTAAATTTTTGAAAATAATGAACAAAAAAGTTATTTTAATGATTCTTGACGGGTGGGGTAAATCTCCAGACCCAAAAGTATCTGCTATAGACCACGCTAACACTCCTTTTATAGACAGCTTATACTCCAAATATCCGCATGCACAACTTCGCACGGACGGTTTACATGTGGGTTTACCAGAAGGTCAAATGGGAAATAGCGAAGTAGGCCATATGAATTTAGGAGCGGGCCGCATTGTGTATCAAGATTTAGCAAAAATAAATGTAGCTGTAGAGAAGCAAACATTGGCTTTAGAGCCGGTTTTACTTAATGCGTTTCAGTATGCTAAAGAAAACAACAAAGCAGTTCATTTTTTAGGACTCGTTAGCGATGGCGGTGTGCACTCACATATTAATCACTTAAAAGGATTGCTGGAGGTTGCCGAAAATTCAGGTCTTAAAAACACCTTTATTCACGCGTTTACCGATGGTAGAGATGTCGACCCAAAATCGGGAAAACATTTTATTGAAGATTTGCAAAATTACACCACTAACAAACACGCTAAAATAGCAACTATAATTGGTCGCTATTATGCTATGGATAGAGACCACCGCTGGGAACGCGTAAAATTAGCTTACGACGCTTTGGTAAATGCAGACGGCGAACATTCTATAAACGCTGTAAAAAGCATTCAAAAGAGTTACAACAACGGTATTACAGACGAGTTTATAAAACCCATTGTAATGGTAGATGAAAACAATACACCGTTAGCAACTATTGCAGATGAAGATGTGGTTATCTTTTTTAATTTTAGAACCGATCGCGGTCGCCAACTTACAGATGCTTTATCACAACGCGATTTTCCTGAATTCGATATGCATAAATTAAATTTACATTATGTTACGTTAACGAACTACGACCAGAATTTTAAAAATTTACACGTTGTTTTTAATAAAGATAATATTACTGAAACTTTAGGAGAGGTTTTAGAGAAAGAGAATAAAAAGCAAATTAGAATTGCTGAGACTGAAAAATATCCTCACGTTACTTTTTTCTTTTCCGGCGGGAGGGAAACACCATTCCTAGGAGAAACGCGTATATTAAAACACTCTCCAAAAGTAGCCACTTACGATTTAAAACCAGAAATGAGCGCTTTCGAATTAACCGAAGCTTTAGTACCAGAATTAGAAAAACAAGCGCCAGATTTCGTATGCTTAAATTTCGCTAATGGTGATATGGTAGGCCATACCGGCGTAATGGACGCTGCAATAAAAGCGTGCGAGGCTGTAGATACTTGTGTAGAAAAAGTAATTACCACGGCTTTAACAAATGGCTACACAACGCTTTTAATTGCCGATCATGGTAATTGTGAAACGATGATAAACCCAGACGGATCGCCAAATACAGCGCATACTACAAATCCGGTTCCGGTACTTCTAATAGACAATGAATTAACCACAATTAAAGACGGTATTTTAGGAGATATCGCACCAACTATTTTAAAATTGATGGGCATAGAACAACCAAAAGCGATGACCCAACATTCTTTAATTTAACCCCGATTTAGAGTAAAACTGTATTGTTATGATGAAAAAAGGATTGATAATAGCCGTAGATTTTGATGGAACTATTGTAGAAGATGGCTATCCGGGTATTGGAACGCCAAGATTATTTGTTTTTGAAACTCTAAAACGACTTCAAAAAGACGGACACCGTTTAATTTTATGGACCTACAGATCTAGTAAAAAATTAGAGGAAGCCGTTGCCTTTTGTAGCGACAACGGTGTTACCTTTTATGCCGTTAATAATAGCTATCCGGAAGAAGAGTACACGGCTTCAGTAAGTCGGAAAATTCATGCAGATTTATTTATTGACGATCGTAATATTGGTGGTGTTTTAGGCTGGGGTGAAGTCTATCAGATGCTCACTAACGACGCTCCACAACTTCCACAACCTAAAAAGAAGGGGTTATTTTCATTTCTGAAAAAATAATTACCCTCTCGACAACTCAAAATACTGCTTATCTATGATTTCTTTATGGTCTGGATGTGCAATATTAACTAACGCTTTTACACGCTCTTGAATGGTTTTACCATATAAATTTGCTATACCATATTCGGTAACCACATAATGCACGTGTGCTCTTGTCGTCACGACTCCCGCACCAGGCTTTAAACTTGGCACAATACGACTGATACCCGATTTTGTAGTTGAAGGCAAGGCTATTATGGCTTTCCCTCCGTCACTTAAGGAAGCCCCTCGAATAAAATCCATTTGCCCGCCTACGCCAGAATACATTTTAGAACCGATAGAATCGGCGCAGACTTGCCCTGTTAAATCGACTTCAATAGCAGAGTTTATGGCTACCATTTTAGGATTTTGCCTAATAATAGACACGTCGTTTGTATAGTTAGAGGCGCGCATTTCTATAAACGGATTATCGTCTACATAATCGTAAAGTCGCTTAGAGCCAATTAAAAAAGTAGCCAAGGCTCGCCCTCTATTCACGCCTTTATAGTTGCAGTTAATAACGTTTTTTAAAATCAAATCAATCACACCGTCCGAGAACATTTCGGTATGTAATCCTAAATCTTTATGGTTAATTAATCGCGATAACACCGCATTAGGAATATTTCCAATCCCCATTTGCAGAGTACTTCTGTCTTCAATTAAACTCGCCACGTGGTTTCCTATTTGGTTTTCAATAATCGTAGGCTCTACAATAGTATGTACTGGCAGTGGTATGTCGCATTCTACAAACGCATTAATTTCTGCGATATGGATAATCCCTGCGCCGTGGGTTCTAGGCATTTGCTTATTCACTTGCGCAATTACGTAATCGGCATTATCAATAGCTGCCAACGTAGCTTCCACTGAAACGCCTAGCGAGCAATACCCGTGTTGATCGGGCACCGAAACGTGAATTAAAGCAACTTGTAAATCAATTATATTCCGTTTAAATAATAGAGGTACTTCACTTAAAAATACAGGAGTATATGATCCATTTCCTGCTTTTAGTGTATGGCGCACATTTTTGCCTATGAAAAAAGAATTAACGTGAAAACTATCTCGTAATTCTGGGTTTGCATACGGTGCCTCTCCTTCTGTATGTAATTGACATATTTGTACATTTCTTAATTCTTCGTGTCTATTGGTTAACGCCTGAATTAAAAGTTGAGGTGCAGCTGCCGCGGCTTGGATATAAATTTTATTATTAGACTTTACAATTTTTACTGCTTCTTCTGCCGATACTGATGTATACATAATGGAAATTTTAGTTCTACAAATATCGCAAAATTTAAGCATTTAAAAACTGCCAAAAGTCATATTCCATAAACATTATATAGCGCTTTAAATTTATTATATTTGCATATAATTTTTTATGCACATGATAATAGTTAAAACAAGAGAAGAAATCGAATTACTGCGAGAAAGCGCATTAATTGTCTCTAAAACTTTGGGAGAAGTCGCCAAAGCTGTAAAGCCTGGAGTAACCACTTTAGAATTAGATAAAATTGCCGAAGAATGCATTAGAGATCAAGGTGCAATACCTGGGTTTTTAGGGCTGTACGATTTCCCAAATACCTTGTGTATGAGTCCGAACTCGCAAGTCGTACATGGTATTCCGAATAACACACCGTTAGCAGAAGGAGATATTATTTCTATAGATTGTGGTGCAGTAAAAAACGGTTTTTATGGCGATCATGCTTACACCTTTGCTATTGGAGAGATTGCGCCAGAAATCGAAAAACTGTTACAAGTTACCAAAGAATCGTTATACCTTGGTATTAGGGAGTTAAAAAGAGGAAATCGCGTTGGTGATGTTGGTTATGCTATTCAAAAGTATTGCGAAGATCACGGTTACGGTGTCGTACGCGAACTCGTAGGACACGGGTTAGGCAGAAAAATGCATGAAGATCCTGAAATGCCTAACTACGGAAAACGTGGTCGTGGTAAAAAGTTTGTAGATGGAATGGTCGTAGCCATAGAACCAATGATTAACTTAGGTACGCAAAGCATAAAACAACATAACGACGGTTGGACTATTACTACCTTAGACGGTAAAGCAAGCGCTCACTTTGAACACGATGTCGCAATTGTAGACGGCAAACCAGAATTGCTTTCGACTTTCGCCTATGTTTATGACGCCTTAGGCATCACATCTACGGAAGAAGACGAATTTAGACAAATTCCCTTCGTACTATAATTATTATTTTAGAATGAATACTATTGCTCGCATTGAAACCGAATTAGCGCCTCTTAAAAAAGAGCTAAAGGAGCATAAACTTTATAAAAACCTGAGCTCCATTGAAGACGTAAAAATCTTTATGGAGCAGCACGTTTATGCAGTTTGGGATTTTATGTCTCTGTTAAAAGCGCTTCAAATACAGTTAACAACGGTAACTTTACCTTGGATTCCTGTAAGCAATCCTACAATTTCTCAGTTTATAAACGAAATTGTTTTAGGAGAAGAGAGTGATGTTAACGAGTATAATGAGCCACAAAGTCATTTTGAAATATATCTCGATGCGATGCAGCAAATTAAGGCAAACACACTACCTATTGATGCTTTAATTGCCCATTTAAAAAATGGCGCCTCGGTTGAAGACGCTTTAAATAGCATTGATATACATACCGACACGAAAGCTTTTGTAACCCATACTTTTGAAGTAATAAGCACTAATGAAGCACATAAAATTGCCGCAGCTTTTACTTTTGGTCGCGAAGATTTAATACCTGATATGTTTTTGCAAATTATAGCGCAATCTGAAAAAGAGAATAACGCTAATCCGTATAGTAAACTCAGTTATTATTTACACCGACATATAGAAGTTGATGGCGATAATCACGGCCCGTTATCTTTAAAAATGATAACCGAAATGTGTGGTGAAGACTCTAAAAAATGGGATGACGTTTTAGCGGTGGCTAAAGCCGCGTTAAGATCTAGAATACAATTATGGGATACCATAAACAGCCTTATAATTTCTCGTCACGACAAAACAGCATAGCCTTTTTTACATTGAAAAACCTATTCAAATTCTTTTTAAACTTTCTACCGCGACCTTTTTTAATTAGGTTAAGTTATACTGTTCGTCCGTTTTTAGCTTTCTTTCTAAAAGGAGATTCTTTTTTCGACCCTATAGATGGTGAAGGATTTAGAACCTTTTTACCTTATGGCTATGGTAACCAAAGAAACAATGTGTTATCACCTTCAACGTTAAGTTTAGAGCGCCACCGACTTCTATGGCTCTATTTAAAAGAAGAAACCGATTTTTTCTCAGCACACAAAAGCGTTCTTCATTTTGCTCCAGAACAGTGTTTTTTTAAACGTTTTCGCGCCTTAAAAAACTTAAACTATACCACCACCGATTTAGAATCCCCTATCGCCGATGTAAAAGCAGACATCTGTAATTTACCCTTTGAAAATAATAGCTATGATATTGTTTTATGCAATCATGTGTTAGAACATATTCCCAACGATACTAAAGCAATGCAAGAATTATATCGCGTGATGAAACCTGGCGGTTATGGTGTTTTTCAAATCCCTCAAGAATTACATCGCGAAACGACTTTTGAAGACGACACGATAACAGATAAAGCCGAACGCGCTAGACTATTTGGGCAATATGACCACGTACGCGTGTACGGTCGCGATTATTTTAATAAACTACGACGCATAGGTTTTACTGTTGAAGAGGTAGATTATACTGCAATGCTATCGCCAGAGGATATAACCAAATATTGCTTAGCAAAAGGCGAAATTATTCCTGTAGTTTATAAACCAGAGGCTAAATAATGAAGTACGCTTAGTTACTTGATGTAAAAGACATATCATTAACAGCCCTTACAAGTCTGTTTAACGTTAAACGACTCTAGAATGATACTATTTTGCTTGCCTACGAATTAACGGGCCGCTAAAAAGCTCAATCAAACTATAATTTCCAAAGCCGAGATAGAACCATAAAACGGAGTAAAACAGACCATCGCTAAAGGTTTTACCGCCATAAAGATTCGAATACGTCATCGTATTATTCCTTTTTCTTAGCTAATAACTCTTACTCGGGAAAATTATTAAATCCTAAAGATTCGTATTCCTTATTTTCATTTTCGAAGATGATATATCCTTTTAACTCTTTATGTCGTGCCATAAATTGTTTCACGCCCTCAACTCCCATCGCTTGTAACGCTGTTGCGTAACCATCGGCTAACATACAGTTTTTAGTAATCACTGAAGCACTAAGAATCTTCGTTTTTGTGGGATACCCCGTTTTAGTATTAATAATATGGGCGTATTTGTTTCCGTTTTCGTCTGTTTTAAACTTTCTATAAGTTCCAGAAGTCGCCATTGCTTCATCTTTCAATACAAAGACTTTATCGAACGTTTGAGAACCATCGTAATTAGGATTTTCGATACCCACGGTCCATCCTTTTTTACTTTCAACATTACTTCCTCGCGTTACTAATTCACCCCCAATATTAACCATAAAATTTTGAATGTTTTTACTAACTAAAAAATCTCCAATAACATCTACAGCATAGCCTTTAGCAATTGCATTAAAATCGATATAAGGGCGTGGGTAACTCTCTCTAATGGTATTGCCACTTAATAACAATCTATTAAAACCAACGTACTGCATTAAACTATCTACTTTAACGCTATCTAATGGCTTCAAATTCTTTTCAGAACCAAAATTCCAAGCATTGACGAGTATACCAATAGTAGGGTCGAAAACGCCCTTAGTATCTTTAAAAATCTGTTTCGCACCCACAAACACGTTTACAAAATGATCATCTACTACATCAATTTCGTGACGGTTTAATTTTGAAATATCGGAATCCGGTTGATAATTAGACATTGATCTATTAATGACAGCAAAAAGACTATCAAATTGCGTATTGTATTTTTCGTTGCCTTCAGAATGATACGTTACTTCATAAAATGTACCGAATACACCGCCACTTATTTTTGTGTTAACCGGTTCTTTTGTACACGCCGAAAGCACAATTAAAAAGACTATAAGTACGACTGATTTTTTCATTTTAAAATTTATTTAAAGTCAATGAAAGGTGAGTTTTACTGCGCGATATTTAATTTAAATGTGTGTCTATAAACTGAATACCATTGTATTCAATTAAATAATCTTCATTTAAATAGACAGGTAAGTCGTCCCCCTTAGGATTGGCTAGCCCTACACCTGCATATAAAACTTTGGCCTCCTTTTCACTAGCGTGTTTCTTAAAGGATTCCATCCAGATCACATCGTAATTATTAGGATTCTCTGGTAAAATTACCGCTTTAACTATCACAAAAAAGTATTGGCTATTAGCGTCTATACAGACAAACTGCGGATGCTTTTTTAATTTGCTATTTATCGCTATAAATTCGAACCCTCGTTTCTCTAAATCCTTTCCTACGTGGTTCATTGCAAGATTATGCAATTCTTGTTTTGTAAGTGCTTTACTCATTTATAACAGGGCTTTTAAATGTAAATTATTGAACAACAAAAATACAAAAATCTAAATCATTTGTATAAAAAAACCCAACACGATCGTGTTGGGTTTTTCTGTATTGCATTTTAAAAGGATTATCCTCCAAAATCATCAAATCTTATATTCTCGTCTGGCATACCGAAATCTTCACCCATTTTCTGAACGGCTTTGTTCATTAATGGCGGTCCACAGAAGTAAAGCTCTATATCTTCAGGTGTTTCATGGTGGTTTAAATAATTGTCTATTACACAATTGTGAATAAATCCTACGAAACCATCCCCTGGAGCATCAATGTTTTCTTTTACTTTCCAGTTATCTTCTTCGGCCGGCTCAGAAAGCGCCAGATAGAATTTAAAGTTTGGAAAATCTCTTTCTAATTCTTTAAAGTGTTCCATATAGAATAATTCTCTTTTAGAACGTCCTCCATACCAGTACGTTACTTTACGACCTGTTTTTAAGGTTTTGAACAAGTGGTATAAGTGAGAACGCATAGGCGCCATTCCTGCACCACCACCAACATAAAGCATTTCTGATTCGCTTTCGTTAATAAAGAATTCACCGTAAGGTCCAGAGATAGTTACTTTATCCCCTTTCTTTTGGTTAAAGATATAAGACGATGCCACACCTGGATTAATATCGGCCCAACCTCCTTTAACTCTATCGAAAGGCGGTGTTGCTATACGCACATTAAGCATAACCTCACGTCCTTCTGCAGGATACGAGGCCATTGAATAGGCGCGTTCTACAGTCTCAGTGTTTTTCATTACTAGAGGCCATAATTTAAACTTCTCCCATTCTGCTTGGAATTTGTCTGGCGTATCGTGTTCTTCAGGGTGTGCCGTAATATCCATTTCTGAGAAATTTACCTCACACGGCGGAATTTCAATTTGAATATATCCTCCCGCTTTATACCCCATATCTTCAGGTATTTGTACCACGAATTCTTTAATAAAGGAAGCAACATTATAGTTACGTACTACGGTAGCTTCCCATTTTTTAATTCCAAAAACTTCTTCTGGAATGGTAATCTCCATATCTTGTTTCACTTTTACCTGACAAGATAAACGTGCACCATCTTTTAATTCTTTTCTTGAAAAGTGCGGTGTTTCTGTTGGCAGCGCTTCACCACCACCAGACATTACATGACATTCACATTGAATACACGTTCCACCACCACCACAAGCCGATGGTAAGAATATTTTCTGCGCACTTAATGTAGATAGCAATGTACCACCCGACGCCACTTCAATTTCTTTTTCACCGTTTATCTTAATGGTTACTGGACCAGAAGGTGATAATTTTTGTTTTACGAATAATAATAAACTAACTAGTATTAGGGTAATTAATAAAAACGCTGCTACGGTAGCTATTATTGTTCCTGTTGTTCCTGCTGCTAAAATCATAATTATTCTATTATCTTAGTGTTATTGGCTAATTCTACTGATTTTTCAGTTTCAATTTGTTCTACCTGAGAGGTTGGTTCTGGTTCTGTTGATGGTTCTCCTTCTTCATCACCTCCTGTTAACATTCCACCAAAACTTAAGAAACCAATACCCATTAATCCCGTTATAATAAAAGTAATTCCTAAACCTCTTAATGGTGCAGGCACATTACTATATCTAATTTTCTCACGGATGGCTGCAATAGCAAGAATGGCCAAAAACCAACCAATTCCAGAAGACACTCCGTAATTAAGTGCTAACCCTAGCGTTTCTATTTCACGAGCTTGCATAAACAAAGACCCCCCTAAGATGGCACAGTTAACGGCAATAAGTGGTAAGAAAATACCTAATGAGTTATATAACGATGGTGAAAATTTCTCTACTACAATCTCTACTAATTGCACCATTGTTGCAATGGTTGCAATAAACATTATGAAAGATAAGAAGCTTAAATCGAAATCTGCATATTCTGGACCTAGCCATTTTAAAGCGCCAGGTTGTAATAAATACTGATCTAATAACCAGTTTAAGGGTACTGTAATAGCCAATACGAATATTACCGCAGCTCCTAAACCAACTGCTGTTGCAACCTTTTTAGATACTGCTAAATATGAGCACATACCTAAGAATACCGCAAACACCATATTGTCAATAAAAATTGACTTAAAAAATAATTCTATGTGTTCTATCATTGTCTTTTATTTTTTAGTTTTTGTTGTTGTTATTTCTAACACGAACTCAAACTGTGTTTTGATTAGTCTTCGATTAATGCCTTGTTTCTACTACGTTGTACCCAAATAAGAAGTCCTACGATAATTAAAGCCATTGGAGGCATTAACATAAACCCGTTATTTTCGTATCCAATAGAGTACACTCCTGTTTTTTCAATAGCATCTCCTAAAACTGGAATACCAAATAAGGTTCCAGATCCTAAAAGCTCTCTAAAGAATCCTACTATAACAAGAATAACAGCATAACCTAACGCGTTACCAATACCATCTAAGAACGATCTCCAAGGTCCGTTTCCTAAAGCAAACGCTTCAAAACGTCCCATAATTATACAGTTGGTAATAATTAAACCAATAAATACCGAAAGGGTTTTACTTAACTCGTAAGCATAAGCTTTTAGTACTTGATCTACAATAATTACTAATGTCGCTACAACAATAAGTTGTACAATAATTCTAATTTTTGAAGGAATAATGTTACGCAATAACGAAATAACAACATTTCCAACTCCTAATACGAATAACACTGCAATTCCCATTACAAGTGATGCCTTTAGCTCGGCAGTAATAGCTAATGCCGAACAAATACCTAATACTTGAATAGTAATTGGGTTGTTATCTGCTAATGGATCGGTGATTAACTTACCGTCTTTTTTTGAAAGTAGTCCCATATTAGTTAGATTGTGTTTTTAAGTTTTCGAAGAATGGTAAATACAATTTTAAATCTTTCTTCATCATTGCAGCTACACCGTCTCCTGTAATTGTTGCTCCCGCTAAGGCATCAACTTTATAATCTTCTTTTCTTTCGTTTAGTGGGTCGTTATTTCCTTTTGCTACTTCAATCCCTTTAAAGGCACCGGTATCGCTAAGTAAATGTTCCCCTTCGAAATCATCCATAAAATAACGTTGCTTAATATTCGCTCCTAAACCGGGCGTTTCACCTGCGTGATCAAAGAACACACCTTGAATAACCATATCCTTATCTAAAGCAACAAAGCCCCAAATAGCATCCCATAACCCTTTACCTCTAATGGGTGCAACGTAAACAGTTTCGCCGTCTTTCTCACCAATAAATAAAGGTAAGAATCTAGATTTACCTTCTTTAGCTCTAGCTTGTTGTTTCTTAACGTCTATTAGGTAAGGCTCTTGATCGTTATGAGTGTCCATATATTCTTGGCGCGTCATTTCTTTCAAGATCTTTCCGTCTTTTGCTTCTAGAACAAGTTGTTGGGAAATGTTAGTAGAAAATAATTCGCCTACTTTTTCTGTCCCTACAAAAACAATATCGTTATCTCCATTCTCATTTATACCGATAGTATAAAGAATGTTTTGTTGTTTTTCCATACGTTCGTTTTCCTCAATTGCAGGTCTTAACGTAGACGCTGTAAAGGCTAACAAAGAACCTACAATAACTACCATTGCAATTGCAAAGAGTATTGTGTATGAATTTTTATCTGTATTAACTGCCATAATTATGCTGTTTTTAGTTTTAAACGTTTCATTCTACGCTTAACATTACCTTGAACCACATAGTGATCGATGGTTGGCGCAAATACGTTCATTAATAAAATCGCTAACATTACACCTTCTGGGTATGCTGGGTTGAATACACGAATCATAATAGAAAGAAATCCGATTAAGAAACCATATATCCATTTTCCTTTATTGGTCTGTGAAGCGGTAACAGGATCGGTTGCCATATACACGGTACCGAAAGCAAACCCTCCAATTAATAAATGCATCCAGAAATCGGTGCTCATTAATCCGTAAAATTTACTTGACTCTGTTATCCATCCGGCGTTAACAACACCGTTAAAGACTAATCCCATAACGATAGCTCCCACTACAGAAGATAACATAATTCTCCAGCTTCCAATTTTCGAGAAGATTAAGAATAAGCCTCCTAAAAGAATTAAAACTGTTGAGGTCTCCCCTACTGAACCCGGAATAAATCCGAAGAACATATCCATCCAATCATAACTTACAACGTTATTTTGAGCGAGACTACCTAAAATTGTTTCTCCTGAAATAGCGTCTGGCTGACCTTCCATTGCTTTTGCTCCGTGCACCCATACTTTATCTCCCGACATCCATGTAGGATAGGCGAAGAATAAAAAGGCACGAATAGTAAGCGCAGGGTTAAGAATATTCATTCCTGTTCCTCCAAACACTTCTTTTCCGATAACAACTCCAAAAATAACCGCTACTGAAAGCATCCATAATGGCGTGTCGATTGGTACGATAAGTGGCACTAACATTCCTGTTACCAGGTACCCTTCTTCTACTTCATGTCCTTTAATTACGGCGAATACAAATTCTACTGCTAGCCCAACTCCATACGACACTATTACTAATGGTAAAACTGTCCAAGCCCCCATTACAAAGTTATCCCACGTAATAAAATTAGCCCATAAAGACACTTCGGTAGTAATACCGTTAACGGCATCGATTGCTGCGTAATGTTGGTAACCGGCATTAAAAATTCCAAAAATTAAACAAGGAACCAATGCCATAATAACAGTGTTCATTGTTCTTTTTAAATCGTCGGCTACCTTAATATGAGTTCCATTGTGAGTGGTCTCATTCGGTAAGTATAGAAACGTATGTATTGCGTTAAACGCCGGCGCCATCTTGGTACCCTTATACTTTTCTTTTAAATTATGTAAATTACTTTTTAAACCCATCTTGTGTATTTTTCATTTTGCTTTGTGCAATGAATAAGTTATCCAATTTCTTTAAGCATTAAGTCTAAACCTGTTCTAATAATTTCTTGATGTGGTTGCTTAGACACACATACGAATTCTGTTAAAGCGAAATCTTCTGGCGCTACTTCGTACATTCCTAAAGCTTCCATTTCATCTAAATCCTGATACATACACGCCTTTAGAATTTGCATTGGGTAAATATCTAAAGGAAAAACCTGTTCGTACGTTCCCGTGGTTACAAAATTTCTATGCTCTCCGTTTGTATTGGTATTTAAGTCGTATTTTTTGTTAGGTGTTAACCATGAAAAGGTTAATGCTCTAGACGTCGATACTTTATTAAACACGGGCTTATTCCAACCAAAAAGCTCGTAATCGTCGCCTTCTGGGATTACCGTTATTATATTGCTATAATAATCTAAATACCCATCTGCTTTTACTTGCTTACCCGATAAAACATTTCCAGAGATAATACGATCGTTACCGTTTTTATCTACACCGTTATCAAAAACCATAGTGGCTACTTCACTACCAATAGTCGTTTTGAAGTATCTGGGTTTTTTAACTGAAGATCCTGCTAAAGCAATAGTACGCTTCGCATTAAATTTACCAGTTAATAATAACTCCCCTATAATAACAAGATCTTGTGCATTTACTGTCCACACTGTTTCTCCTTTATTAACCGGATCGATTTTGTTTATTTGAGTTCCCACATTACCTGATGGATGTGGTCCAGACACTTTGTGAAGTGTAATACCCGACAAGCCTGATAGTGGTGAATTCCCGTTTTTATCTACACTAACGTGAACTTTCCCGCTTGTTAATTTACCTAATGCCGTTACAGCCGCTTGAAGCTCTGCTTCTTTGCCTTGTAACACATAGTCTAAATCGGTCGCTAATGGCGCACTTGCGTAAGCAGATACAAAAATGGCTTTTGGAGTGGCATCAGATTTTGCAATAACGTCGTACGGACGTTGTTTTACAAAAGCCCAACAACCAGACTCCAGCAATCTTGACTTTACAGCTTCAGCAGTAACGCTCTCCACATTTAAAGTCCCAAAATCTTTGAAGGTTTGTTCTTTGTCAGCTTGTATTTTAACTGAAAGAAGCTTTCTTTTCTCTCCTCTTGGAATGTCAACAATCTCACCAGAAACAGGAGATACGAATTTTACGTCTTCGTTAGCTTTATTATAAAAGAGCACATCGCCTGCTTTTACTTTTGCACCAACTTTAACTACCAATTTAGGAATTATACTGTGGAAGTCGTCTGGCACAACGCTATAAAAGTTACTAATAATGGCGTTTTCAGTCACCTTTTCAGCAGCTCCTTGTAGCTTTATATCTAGACCCTTCTTAATCTTAATGTCATTTGACATATTAAAAATCTATTTGTTAATAGTTTATTGATATGATTTTTAAGATCAATAAAAATCGAGGCAAATTTACGAATAATAACCTAATTACGCCTTCAAAAGAAAGTATCTTATTTATTTATAACTATTCTAAATAACCAAAAACCATTAGGCATAGAATTTGCTTATATTTACACTTAAAAACAATTAGAATGTCGTTATCTTATAAACTATTACTACTCACCTTTTTTACGCTTGCAACGGTGTGTTCTCAAGTGGAAGAAATAGCCCCTCAAGACTATATAAAAACCATCAGTTTTAGTAAAGCACCAGAGAGCGCACTTCCTATTTTTAGATTGGGTGAAACTATTACTTTAGAGTTTGATGTGCTTAACGGTAACGAAGACGATTTCTACTACGAAATAAAACATTATAATAAAGATTGGACCCCGTCTGTACTTATAGAGTCTGAGTATTTAGAAGGCTTTAACGAACAACGCATTCGCGATTACCGAAACTCATTTAATACCTACCAAATTTTTTCGCATTACACACTCACTATTCCTAACGAGCAAACACGCGGACTTAAAAAATCGGGGAATTATAGTCTCATTATTTACAACGATTATAATGAGATCGAGTTTACTAGAAAATTTATGGTTTATGAAGACGTTGTTAATGTGGGGGTAGATATTAAACGTTCTCGCGATGTTTCAGCCATTAAGGAAAAGCAAACCGTAGATATTGTTGTCAATGCTAATAACTTCATATTTAACAACCCAAAGCAATCGGTTAAGGCCGTTATTATTCAGAATAGCAATCTAAAAACAGCTATTACCAATTTAAAACCACAATATATTTTAGGCGAACAATTAAGCTATCGCTATACTAAAGAAAGTAGTTTTTACGGGGGTAACGAGTATTTGTATTTTGAAAACAAAAATTTAAGAGGCGCGAATAATGGCGTTCAGTTTATAAAGTTAAAAGAGCTTTACAACACGTATCTATACCGTAATATTCCAAGATTTGATGCTCCATATACCTACAACCCCGATATTAACGGTAATTTTTTAATCACGGCGCTAGATACCGATACGCCCAAAACGAATGCCGATTATGCGCAGGTACATTTTAGCTTGCAACTAGAGCAATTACCCAATAATAAAACCGTACATGTTTACGGCTATTTTAATAATTATGTGGTAGACGAAACCAACCAGATGACCTATTATAACGACACAGGAAGCTACGAACTGCCCTTGCGTTTAAAACAAGGTTTTTACAATTACAAATACGTTGTTAAAGACAACAATGGAACTATCGATGAGAATGCAATAAGTGGCAACTTTTACCAAACCGAAAACGATTACAAAGTCCTTATTTATTACCGCGATTTGGGTGCGCGTTACGATCGTATTATAGGCGTTGGCGAAGGTAACTCGGTTAATATTACCAATTAAAACAACGTTTCATCGAATAATTATAATAGTTACACCTATTATTATGATTTTACACGTAATACTCTTACATTAATAACGACTTAATACTAAAACAGTCTGCTATGGTGCAACAAGTAACACAAGGAATTAAAATTTCTGTACATACACATTTTGAAGGCACGTTTTATAAAGACTATAAAATCCACTATGCCTTTGGTTATAAAATTACCATAGAAAACCAAAGCAAAAAAGAGGTACAGTTATTAGCGAGACACTGGAATATTTTCGATGCGCTTAACACGCCCGAAATTATTACCGGAGAAGGCGTTGTTGGCAAAACACCTGTATTAAAACCTGGCGAATCGCACACCTATTCTTCAGGATGTTTATTAAGCGCTCCTTTTGGCGCGATGAACGGTCATTATAAAATGTTAGATTTCACTACCAACAGGTATTTTAATGTCGAAATTCCTACCTTTAAATTAAGTGCACCTTTTGCGCTAAACTAATACCATTCTTTTTTCTTCTGATTTTTTAACGCTGCCGCTTTAATTTGAATTGTTCTTGATTTAATTTAGGCTTCGGAAAGACCATCGTTTCTTTTGAAACCCTCTCTATTATAATATGTTTTTTTACGCTCTGCGAACTGAATACTTTAGTTTATTCTATCTCATTTATTTTATAAAAATTTTAAACACAGCGCAACGCAATACCCACAGCTTTTCTCACAGATTTACGACCAACAAAAAATAACCATTACGGTTTTTACCGTAATGATAGTATTAAAATTAGCCCTACATTTAAACCAAAAAAACGATGAAAAATCTACTTTTAGCATTCGCAATGCTTCTTATAGTAAGCAATTGCAACAAAAACGACGACGACCAACCCACAAACCCAATAGACCAATTACCACCAGCTACGCAAACAGGTGCAGGTACATTTGGGTGCTTATTAAATGGAGAACCTTTTTTGCCAGGTAATAGCCAAAACCCTTTAGATTGTGTCTATCAATTTGTTAATGGAGGTTATTACTTTTCTCTTCAAGCTAATAAAAGAGATGATTTAAATAATAGAATAACTCTCTCTCTCTCTACAAAGTCTCTAGAGATTGAAGAAAATGAAGTATTTAACTTACTAGAAAATATTGATGGGAATGCTTATGGAAGATACTCTTATGCAACTCTTGAAACATATACTTCGCAAGATTACACAGGTGAATTAACTATCACAAAACTTGACTTTACTAATAACATAGTATCAGGAACTTTCTGGTATGATATAGAAGATTACAATGGAGTTGTTCATCAAATACGTGAAGGACGCTTTGATATGCAATTTACGCAATAAAATAAAACTCGTTTTGCTGGAACACATCACAAAAATTATATCTAACAAAAATCGAGTACATAATATAACAAAACGATGAAAAATCTACTTTTAGCATTCGCAATGCTTCTTATAGTAAGCAATTGCAACAAAAACGACGACGACCAACCCACAAACCCAATAGACCAATTGCCACCAGCTACGCAAACAGGTGCACAAACCTTTGGGTGTTTAATTAATGGCGAAGCATTTGTACCTCCAAGTTTTGGTAGTAATTCTCCAAGTGCGTTTTACCAATTTGTAGGTGGTGCATATACTTTGGGCATTTCTGGTGGGACTGGTGGAGGTACAGAACTCAAATCTATTAATTTAGGTTGTTTAGATATGCCGCTTATAGAAGAAATTAATTACAATTTATTAGAATTTGTTACTGGTAATTATTTTGGAGAATACTATTTAGGAGGAGGAAATGGAGAAATATATAGTACTACTGTAAATAATCCTGGAACATTAACTATCACAAGATTTGACCAAGATAATTTTATAATATCTGGGACTTTTGAGTTCACTGTTGTAGATAATGATGGCAACGAAATAAATATAACAAATGGTCGATTTGATATGAACTACACAAACTAATTTAGAAACAACAAGCTATTATGACTTAAAAAACAAAGCTAAAATAGAAAGACCACTTACAAGGTAAGCAGTCTTTCATCAAAAAATCAAATTAAACAACCGTTCAACTTTGCCTAATTCAACTTTCAAAATTATGAAGTTATTAATTCACAAACTCCTTAATTTAAAATTAAAGAGATTAGTGAGTAAAAAATACGCAATACTACTCCTATTTTACTTTGTAACATTGTACAATTTGGAAACTCACAAAATATTAATACCTCTTTAGCATCAGTTATAATAAATTGGCAACAAGGATGACTCACTCTAACGATTTAAAGTGTATGAAACACAGAAACAAAAATAATTAATCCGCCAATTGTAACATTAACAAATAATTACAAACAACTAAAAAATTTAAACAATATGAAAACATTAAAATTATTTCTATTACTAGCTTTTATTTATACAAATGCTAATGCACAATTAGATAAAGGAAATTGGCTCGTTGGAGGTAGTGGTAGTTATACTAGTCAAACCACTACTTTTGATAGTGGAAGTAAAGAAAAACAAGATTTAATATCAATTAAACCTAATATTGGTTATTTTTTAAAAGATAAGTTCGTTATAGGTGCATCTTTTCGATATGAAAAGTCAAACAGTTTTGATATATATGGAGGTGGTTTATTTTCTAGATATTATTTTTTAGAAGCAGATAAAGCTTTTAATCTATTCGCCCAAATTCATTATGATTATATGAATGCTGTTTCTCCTGTGGACAGAGGGGATTATAGTACTGCATCAAACTACTATGGAATTAGTATAGGGCAGGTAGTCTTTTTTAATAGCGTTGTAGGTTTAGAGTTTGCTTTAGAATATGAACGAGGAAATTCGGTATTTGCTAAAATTAACAATATAAATGCTGTAATCGGTTTTCAAATTCATTTAGAAAAAAAATAATACTAAATAAAACAAGTAAAAGCATCACTTAAATATAATTACAAAAAAGAAGGACTACTATTTAGATAGCAACCCTTCAAAGTTCACATAACTATCGCCAAATAATTAACTCTATAAAACTTAAAATTAAAAGACGCTATGAAAAAATTACTAATCCTATTTTGCATTTGCGGCTTATTAACCTGTTGCAATAAAGATGACGATAACGACAACCAAAATTTACCACCAATTACACAAAGTGGTGCAGGTACTTTTGCTTGTAAAGTAAATGGACAAAATTTTGTAGACACAAGTGGTGGCTTTTTTAATTGCTTTTATCAAAATGTTGATGGAGAATACTACTTTAGTATCAGCGGTATTGATAATAATTATAAAAATACAAATTTACCATGGAGTATTTCATTTGGAACTATAGCAAAAACTATAATGGAAGGAGAAACTTTACAATTAATAGAAGAAACTAATGGAAATGCGGCTGGTAGTGCTTTTTTTAGCATATCGACTACTCAGGGTGAGTCTAGTACTACAGATATAAATAACTCTGGAGAATTAACTATAACAAAATTGGATTTTATAAATAATATTGTGTCTGGAACTTTTTGGTTTGATGTTTTAAATCCTGTAACGGGAGAAATAGTGCAAATTAGAGAAGGATATTTTGATACTATTTTTACACAATAACAACAAAAACAAACCTCTCCACTAAAGTTCTTTTTCTATCATCTCCCCAGAATCCAAATTTTCAAAACGCATTGCTATCTTATTTTTATTTTTTATAACTTGAGTAATACTTGTGGTTTTCACGAAACCGCGATCCATAATCACTCCAAAATCTGGGTGTTCGTTTCCAGCGGTGTGGTGAAATTTTAATAACGATTGCGCGTTTAATTCTGTTTTAGATTTAAACGCTTCAAACCAATCTTTTCTCAGGTCCTTTTGCTGTTGCGTATATAAGGTAGTAGAAGACCATATTCGGGGTTCGGGTGGTAATAAAATGAGCTGTTTTGCTAGTCCGTCCCAAATAAATTCATAATAGTTTAGTGTCGTGTTCCAATCGGCAATTACTAAAGTAAAAGGCTCTATATCGCTAAGGTTATAAGCTTCAATTGTTTTTAAAAGCATATCAGCCGTTAAAAAATCGCGTACAACTTCTCCTCTACTTTTTCTGTAAGCTGCTTTTCTTAGGTATGGAATACTTCCGCCATTGAGCAAACACAACACTCTTTTTTTAGAACTCGCACCTATCCAGCTTCCACCAGAAATTTCATCTTTAGGCAGCAGTACTTCCGCAGAACCCATTGTATATATTCGTGGAGCCAATGCACGACGACTCGGAGATTCGTCACGGTTGGACGTTAAAATAAAATCCGTAGAATTTATAGGATATAAAGTGACAGTACACATAGAATTTTAATCTTAAAAAGCGAGTGAATAGTTTTCAAAAATAACATAAAACTAAAGAAATGTTAAGACTTAAGAGAACAAAAATAAATCAATAAAAATGTGTAACTTCGTGTTTCGAAAATTTATACTAAAAAACATAATAATATCATGGGAAAAGGATTTTTCAATGTGCCAATAGCTATTAACGAGCCCGTTAAAAGCTACACACCAGGGTCTCCAGAAAGAGAAGCCGTTTTAAAAGAATACAAAAAAATGTATAACGAGAAAGTTAACGTGCCTTTGTATATAAACGGTAAACATATTGAAACTGGAAACACTAGAACAATGTCTCCACCTCACGATCACCAGCATATTTTAGGCGAATACCACTTAGCTGAAAAATCTCACGTTGAAGAGGCGATCTCTACGGCTTTAGAAGCACGAAAAGAATGGTCGCAAATGCCTTGGGAACAACGCGCAGGTATCTTTTTAAAAGCTGCTGAATTAATTGCTGGGCCTTACAGAGACAAAATAAACGCAGCGACAATGCTAGGTCAGTCTAAAAATATTTACCAAGCAGAAATTGATGCTGCTTGCGAGTTAATAGACTTTTTACGATATAATGTTCAGTATATGTCTGACATTTATCAAGAACAACCAGAAAGCACAAGTGACGCTTGGAACAGAGTTGAATACAGACCAATAGAAGGATTTACCTACGCAGTAACCCCTTTTAACTTTACAGCTATTGCCGGAAATTTACCATCTTGTATGGCGATGATGGGGAATGTTGTAATTTGGAAACCAAGTAACAACCAAATATTCTCTGCAAAAGTAATTATGGATGTATTTGAAGAAGCTGGTGTTCCTGCAGGTGTTATAAACGTTGTGTTTGGTAACCCAGGAATGATTACAGATACTGTTATGGCGAGCCCAGATTTCTCTGGTTTACACTACACAGGTTCTACTCCAGTATTCCAAGATTTATGGAAACAAATAGGAAACAACATTACAAATTATAAAACTTACCCTAGAATCGTTGGTGAAACTGGTGGTAAGGATTTTATTGTTGCACATAAAACAGCAGATGCTAAGCAAGTAGCAACAGCTATTTCTAGAGGTGCTTTCGAATTCCAAGGTCAGAAATGTAGTGCGGCATCTCGTGCTTACATTCCTAGCAATATTTGGGAAGACGTTAAAAAATACGTTATAGAAGATGTGAAATCTTTTAAAATGGGTTCTCCAGAAAATATGGATAACTTTATTACTGCGGTAATTAACGAAGGATCTTTCGATAAATTAGCGAAGTATATTGATACCGCTAAAACCGATAAAGATGCTGAAATAGTTGTGGGAGGAAACTACGATAAATCTAAAGGGTACTTTATTGAGCCTACAGTTATATTAACTACAAATCCAAAATACACTACTATGGTAGACGAGTTATTTGGACCCGTAATTACTATTTACGTATACGACGAAGATAAATTTTCTGAAACTTTAAAATTAGTTGACGAAACTAGCCCATACGCATTAACTGGTGCTATTTTATCTAAATGTAGATACGCGATTGTTGAAGCAACTACAGCATTACAAAACAGTGCGGGTAACTTTTATATTAACGACAAGCCAACAGGTGCTGTGGTAGGCCAACAACCATTTGGAGGTGCTAGAGCATCTGGAACAAATGATAAAGCGGGTTCTGCACAAAACTTAATGCGTTGGATTTCTCCACGATTAATTAAAGAAACGTTTGTAACCCCAGTAGATTACAGATATCCTTTCTTAGGTGAATAATTAGCCTATTATAACCTACTGAAAAAGCCTTACTAATTAATTAGTAAGGCTTTTTTTATAGTTGATTGTATTCTGAATTGCGATTTCTAAGCGATTAACCTCTCCATTTTATAGGTAGGTGCACTAACTTTTTAGTTTCGTAAAATTCTTCAGTAAAATAATCTGAGACCTTATAAACAGCCGCTGTTTGGTAGTTTTTTAATTCCTCCTCTAAATCGCCACCTTTTAAATAAATCACCCCATTTTTAAGCGTATTATTTTGTTCTTTTGCCACTCTTCCTTTTATCCAATGCACGAAAGTAGGCATTACAGCAACGGCGCGACTCACGATAAAATCGTAAGTATCTTTTATTTCTTCAACTCTGGAGTGGGTTGTTTTAACATTTTCTAGACCTAAACCGTCTACAACTTCCCTTACGACTTTTAGTTTTTTCGCGATGCTATCGACTAAATGAAAAGAGCATTCGGGAAATAAAATAGCTAAAGGAATTCCAGGAAAACCGCCTCCGGTACCTACATCCATAATTTTTGAACCGTCTTTAAATTGAATCAATTTTGCTATGGCCAAAGAGTGTAAAACATGGCGTAAATACAACTCGTCGATATCTTTACGAGAGACTACGTTTATTTTTAAATTCCAATCTTTGTAAAGCACTTCAAGCTTTGTAAATTTATGAATTTGATCCTGAGTTAGGTCAGGGAAATATTTTAAAATGAGCTCCATTACTATATTTTATTGCAAAAATATGCATTTAAAACACATCTTTTTATGATTTTCTATAATAGTTAACCGCCATTATTAATTATCTTTGAGGTGAAAATAGGATTGGCACGTTTTGTGCCCTATCTTATTAAACGCAATTAAATTATGACACAGCAATCACTTTCTTTCTCAAGAACGGATCCCGCGAAGTTCTTCCGTACGCTTAACAAAAGAGTTAACTCGTACTTTAATGACAATAATATAAAACGTACTGGTAACTGGAAACTATGGGTGAAAACGATTATAATGTTTTCCATATTTTTGGTGCCTTATTTCTTAATCTTAACCTTAAACCTTCCAGGTTGGGGACAGTTGTTACTTACCATTGTAATGGGTATTGGTATGGCCGGAGTAGGTATGAATGTAATGCACGACGGTAACCATGGCTCGTTTTCTAAAAAAGAATGGGTAAATCGCCTTATGGGAAGTAGTATTTATATTCTTGCCGGAAATGTTTATAACTGGCAAGTACAACACAACGTTTTACACCACACTTACACTAATATTCACGGTCACGATGAAGATTTAGAAGCAGGCCGTATTTTACGTTTTTCAGAACATTCAGAATGGAGAAAGCACCATAAATTCCAACATTATTACTCCGTATTATTATATGGTTTATTAACTATTAATTGGGCAATTACTACCGATATTCAACAAATGAGACGCTATATGAAACGTAAATTATCGTATGGTGAATTCCCAAATCCAGTGTGGAATTGGAGTAAATTAGTGATTTCTAAAATTATTTATGCAAGTCTGTGGATTGTTTTACCAATGCTTATTTTAGATGCTGCATGGTGGACAGTTTTAATCGGTTTCTTCGTAATGCATTACACCGCGGGTTTAATTTTAAGTGTCGTATTTCAATTAGCGCACGTTATGGAAGAAGCAGAAATGCCACTACCTGCTAAAGACGGAACCATGAAAAATACGTGGGCAATTCACCAACTTAAAACAACAGTTAATTTTGGCGCAAAAAGTAAAATTATAAATTGGTTTACTGGGGGATTAAATCACCAAGTAGAGCACCATATTTTTCCAAATATTAGTCATATCCATTATAGTGATATTGCCAAAATTGTAAAGGAAACAGCACAAGAATTTAATTTACCATATAACGAATATAAAACCACACGTCAAGCAATCGTTGCGCATTTCAGATATCTAAAAGAAATGGGAGCAAATCCTGCTTTACAAGCTTAATTTTTTATTGCAATGAGTACACAACTTTCAGAACGCATAGTAAACATGGCCACTTCTGCAACCTTAGCTATGGCGGCAAAGACCAGAGAACTAAGAGCAGAAGGCAAAGATATTATAGGATTAAGTCTTGGGGAACCAGATTTTAACACGCCAGACTTTATTAAGGATGCTGCCATACAAGCTATAAACGATAACTATAATTCGTATACTCCAGTAGATGGTTATGTCGCGTTAAAAGAGGCGGTTATAACCAAATTTAAAAGAGACAATAATTTAACGTACACTTTGCCACAAATCGTGGTATCTACAGGCGCTAAACAATCGCTAGCAAATATTGCAATGGTACTGTTAGACGACGGTGACGAGGTGATTTTACCTTGCCCTTACTGGGTAAGTTACGGTGACATCGTTAAATTGGCAGAAGGAACTCCTGTAGAAGTTAAAACCTCTATAGATAACGATTTTAAAATGACAGCCGCACAATTAGAAGCGGCCATTACACCACAAACTAAAATGATTTGGTTTAGCTCACCGTGCAACCCAAGTGGTTCGCTGTATAGCAAAAAAGAGTTAGAAGCACTTGCTGAAGTGGTTTTAAAATACCCGAATATTTATGTGGTTTCAGACGAGATTTACGAGCATATAAACTACACAGGAAAAGCACACGCAAGTATGGCGGCTATTCCAGGAATGTTCGACCGTACTATTACTGTAAACGGCGTTTCTAAAGCCTTTGCAATGACCGGTTGGAGAATTGGATATATTGGCGCTCCAGATTGGATTGCCCGTGCGTGTAACAAAATGCAAGGCCAGATTACTAGTGGGGCAAATTGTATAGCACAACGCGCCGTAATTACAGCTTTAAACGCAGAACCATCGTCGGTTAAATATATGATTGATGAGTTTAAAATCCGTCGTGATTTAGTACTAGACTTATTAAACGGTATTGAAGGTTTTAAAACAAATATTCCAGAAGGCGCCTTTTATGTATTCCCTAATGTCTCTGCTTTCTTCGGAAAAACGTTTCGAGGAAAAACAATAAACAACGCAACGGATTTCTCTTTATACTTATTAGAAGAAGCATTGGTAGCTACCGTTACTGGTGATGCTTTTGGAAACCCTGACTGTATTAGAATTAGTTATGCAGCGTCTCAAGAACAAATTATTGAAGCGATAAAAAGAATAAAAGAAGTTTTGGCGTAATATCCTTTCCTTTCTATAAATAAAAAAGCCACTACATATTGTAAGTGGCTTTTTTGTTTCTTAACGTGTCGTAGAGACTAAATATTATATGTATTTACTTCGGAAGGCATTTCTGTTTCCTATTGAAATCAATGGTTTATCTACTTCCAGGCACTTTCATTTTATTAGTTATATTCCTACCTATTTCTCCAAAAGAACGGCGTTAATAATACGAGAACAGTAAAGAGCTCTAATCGCCCGATAAGCATTAAAAATGACGCCCACCATTTACCAACATCTGGCAAGGTATCATAATTGTTTACTGGTCCGAAATCACCTAATGCGGGCCCTACATTTCCTAAACTAGAAGCGGCTAACCCTACCGATTCACTAAACCCTAAATTCATCATCGAGAAGCCTAAAGCACCCACAATAAAAGATAACATATAGAGAATAAAGAATCCTAAAATATTATAGACGATGACACCCGGTACCGACCGTTGATTGTAACGCACAGGTAAAATAGCATTGGGGTGTAATGCTCTCTTAAACTCTAAGAATCCGTTTTTAATTGTAATAAGATGCCGCATCACTTTTATACCTCCCGATGTACTTCCGGCTGAACCTCCTAAAAACATTAACCCGAAGAAAAGCACCATCAAAAAGGGAGTCCACATTGTAAAATCGGCGGTAACGAAACCGGTCGTGGTTATCACAGAAATCACTTGAAACAAAGCGTGTCTAAACGCACTTTCGGCGCGACCTAAAACCATTGGGTGTTCAATTGACGACAGACTTAAATCGGCTTGAAAATAAATAATTAAAGAGGCGACCGCCGTAAAAATAACAATGAATTTAAAATACAATTTAAGTTCATCATCGCCAATAATCTTACTCACCTTTCCTTTAAAGGCATAATAACTGAGTACAAAGTTTGTACCCGCTAAAAACATAAAAAAGATAATAATATATTGTATCACTGGTGTATCATTCCAATACGCGATACTCGCATTTTTAGTTGAAAACCCTCCTGTAGACAAGGTACACATTGAGTGATTAATAGCATCAAAAAAGGACATCCCTGCCACTTTTAATAAAATAGTTTCAGCCGCAGTATACCCAAAATAAATAAGCCATAAGCGCTTTGCTGTATCTGTAATTCGTGGGTGTAATTTATCGCCACTAGGCCCGGGTGCTTCCGCAGCAAACAACTGCATCCCTCCTATTCCTAATAAGGGTAAAATAGCAACGGCGAGCACGATAATTCCCATTCCACCAATCCAATGCGTTAAACTCCTCCAAAACAAGATACCTTCGGGCACCACCTCTATATCATTTAGAATGGTAGCTCCTGTGGTGGTAAAACCCGACATGGTTTCGAAAAAAGCATTGGTAAAACTTGGTATTGTTTCGGTAAATAGATACGGCATAGTACCAAATAACGCCATGACGATCCAGCCAAAAGAAACGACAATATAGCCTTCTCTTTTCTTGATTTCCTTTTTATGATCTCGCGTAACAAACATTGCGATGGCTCCAATAATTAACGTTATAACCCCTGAAAAAAGTAATTTTAAGGTAATACCATCATCATAAATCCAACTCACCAAGGTCGCTAACAAGACGAAACAGCCGTTAAATAAAATAAGCAGTCCAAAAAAATGAAAAATGATTTTAAAATTGAGTTTTAAATACTTCGCCATAATATTATAAGAACAGTTTTTCAACTTGTTTAATAGAGCGCGGTAAACAGCACACTACAACATAGTCGTTGGCTTGAATTTTAAAATCACCAAGTGCAATAATACCTTTTCCATCTCTAATAACACCACCTATAATTGCCGATCGCGGAAACGCGACATCCTTAATTTGTTTATTACAAATTTGTGAAACCGGTTTTACTCTAAACTCAAGGAGCTCGGCATTCATATTATTAAGTTTAGTCATTGCAACAACCTCCCCTTTTCTTATGTATCGAAAAATGTTATTGGCTGCTAAAAGTTTTTTATTAATTAGTGTATCGATTCCAATGGATTGCGACAATTCGAAATAATCCATATTTTCTACCAATGCGATAGTTTTCGGCACGCCTTTGGATTTGGCTACTAGACAAGACATAATATTGGTTTCAGAATTTCCTGTAACCGCAATAAACGCGTCCATGTCTTCAATATTCTCTTCTTCTAGCAATTCTACGTTTCTTCCGTCGCCATTAATCACTAAAACATTAGGTAATTGATCGGCTAAATCGAAAGCGACTTCACGATTTTTTTCGACAAGCTTCACATTAAAATTATGTTCACTTAAATCGCGAGACGTTTTATACCCAATTTTACTTCCGCCTAAAATCATTACATCTTTAATAGGTGTATTGGCTTTTCCCGTCATTCTACACAACTCTTCTCCACCATTGCTGGAGGTAATAAAAACGACAGTATCTTTTTCCTTAAACTGAGTGTCGCCACGAGGGATGATAGTAAACTGGGTTCCAAAACGCTGAATAGCGATTGGTACAAAATGAATTTTCGAAAATAACTCGGCCGCCTCTTTCACCGATTTCCCAACAAAAAGCGCAGTACGCGTTAGTTTTAAACTCACCATCGTTAACGCACCATCTTCAAACTGATACGTTTCTTTAAACGCCGATTGCTTCAATAGCAACGCGATTTCCTTCGCTGCTAAAGCTTCAGGTGAAATTAATTCATCAATACCGAAGCCTGTAAAATCGACCTCATCTTTGTGAGTTATAAATTCTGTATTCGATATTCTAGCAATATTTTTCTTACTTCCTAATTGCTTTGCTAACACACAAACGGTAATATTGGTGGTTTCGGAGGCGGTTACCGCAATCACTAAATCGCTAGTAGCTACCCGTGCTTCTTTTAAAACAGCAATAGAGGTCGCATCACCCTTAATCACTCTAATATCTAAGTGGTTATCGGCATAAGACAAACTGTCTTTGCTAATGTCTATTAATGTTATTTCTTGAGATTCGTAGGACAACAGCTTTGCTAGATGAAATCCTACTTCACCAGCACCAGCAATAATTATTTTCATTTCTTGTAATGTATCTAAAAAAGAGACTACAAAGATAAATAAAATTAATAACTGCCTTGTCTATTAATTATTTGTTTTCAAGTTTCTTAAGGACTGTATATGTATTATCTTTGTTAAAAAAATTGAGATTTTGGCAAAAGTAAATCCTTATAAAGACAGCGACCTTAGCAAAAAAGAACAGGTTACAAAAATGTTTGACACCATTTCTGGAGATTACGATGGTCTTAACCGAGTAATTTCTTTTGGAATAGATATTAAATGGCGAAAAAAAGTAGTGCAAATAGTTAAAGATAGCACGCCCAAAACCATTCTTGATATCGCGACGGGTACTGGAGATTTAGCTATAAATTTAGCAGAAATAAACGCTGATAAAATTGTAGGACTCGATATTAGTCGCGGAATGCTAGACGTTGGCATTGAAAAAATTAAAAAGAAAAACTTAGAGTCTAAAATTGAAATGATTTTAGGAGACTCAGAAAATATGCCGTTTGCCGATAATACTTTTGATGCGATTACGGTTGCTTTTGGTGTTCGTAATTTTGAAAACCTAGAAAATGGTTTAAAAGAAATACTTCGCGTTTTAAAGCCTGGCGGAACATTCGTTATTTTAGAAACGTCTATGCCAACCAAAGCACCTTATAAGCAAGGCTATAATTTCTATTCAAAAAATATATTACCTCTTATTGGAAAAACCTTTTCTAAAGATAAAAGTGCTTATAAATATCTTAGCGATTCGGCCTCTCAATTTCCTTTTGGAGAAGTGTTAAACAATATTTTAAGAAGTATTGGGTTTATAAATGTTAAAGATCTCCCACAAACTTTTGGAGTAGCAACAATTTATAAAGCCTCAAAACAGTAATATGAAAAAAATAATTTCCCTAATTACCTTATTCTTTATTTATCAAGCGAGTACTGCGCAACTTTTTACCAGAGAAAAAGTACAGAACAACCAAAGTATGGATAAGCAGACTTTAAGTTGGGGTTATTATTTAGGAACAAACAGTTTAGATTATAAGTTTGATTATAATTCTGATGTCGAAAATATTCAAACTGAAAAGACCTTTAGTTTTAACGTTGGGTTAGTGGGTGATGTGCGTATTAACGACTACATTAACATTCGTTTAGAGCCGGGCTTAGTGATTAGCGCTAGAAATTTAATGTATCCTGTAAGTTATTTTGACGGTATAATTCCACCTGAAGAACTCAACGATTCCGATTTACTTCGCGAGGTACGATCTACCTATGTTTATATTCCGCTTTTATTACGTTTTTCGACGCAACGAATTAACAACTTTAAACCGTTTGTTACTTTTGGTTTAGCAACCTCCTTAAACTTATCGAGTAACGAAAAAAATCCTGAAGATAATAGTGGTGGCGAATTTAGAACGACCAAAAACACGCTCTTTTACGATATTGGTTTTGGTATCGATTTTTACTTATATTGGTTTAAATTCACGCCATCTATTCGCGGTGTGTTTGCTTTAAGCGATGAAATAATTAAAGATGCAGACCCCAATAGCCCGTGGACCGGAAATATTTCGTCTATGAAAACAAGAGGGATCTTTATTAATTTTACGTTTAGATAGACTAAAAAATCACGTAAAACGAAGTCATCAAGATCGCAGCAGTTAAGACCGCAACGTTATTAGAACCAAACTATCTTGACGCCTATTGGCACTTAAAATTTGCGCCATAGTATTCGCTCTAACTAAAGACGACATCTATTTTATTTCTATAGATTTAAACCTCTATAATTACCCTTTACGTTTAAACTCACTCAATAAAATTGCTGTTGCGGTGGCAACATTCAAACTTTCGGCGGCTTGCAGTGCTCCAAAACGCGGTATTGTAATGCGGTTTGTTACTAAGCCTTCAATCTCTGGAGAAATACCGTTGGCTTCGTTTCCTAAAACTAAAGTGCCTATGGTAGGTAAATCGGTTTTATAAACAATATCACCATCCATAAAAGCGCCAAAAACAGGACTTCTTGTTTCCTTTAAATACCGCTCTAAATCTAAATAACTAACATTTACACGCGTAATAGAGCCCATTGTCGCTTGTATTACTTTTGGGTTATAACAGTCTACCGTTCCTGTAGTACAGATTAATTCTTTAACCCCAAACCAATCGCACAATCTAATAATTGTTCCTAAATTCCCTGGATCACGCACAGAATCTAAAGCCACAACAAACTGATCTGAATCAATTGTTTTAGACGCCGGTATTTTAAAAAGTGCCAAGGCTTTATTAGGCGTAGTTAAAAAGCTGATTTTTTTTAATTCTGCTTCCGTAATACGCTGTTCTCTGTCTAAATTACCATCAAAACTAAGAGTTGTATATAATTGATGCAATTCTAAATTAGAATCTAAAAGCTCTTTAATTACTTTTAATCCTTCAGCTACAAAAAAACCATCTTGTACTCTATATTTTTTTTGCTTTAAACGCGTTATTACTTTTATTTGGCTTTTTGATAGCATTTAAAAAATGTATTTTTGACTGTTTATAATTTGCAATTTAATTAAAGCTCGCTAGTAACTAATAATAATTTTCTGTTTTTGAAAAATACGCGCTCAAAAGTACTACTTATAATTTTAACCCTAGGGTTTTTAACGGCATGTAATACGGTAAAACGCGTTGCCGAGGATGCCCATTTACTAACAGAAGCAACATTAATTGTTAACGATAAAAAAGAAAAGAAAGAAGCCGTTAGAAATTTAATCTATCAAAAACCGAATAGTAAATTACCACTTATAGACACCCCATTACGTCTGCATATTTATAATTTAGCGCGACCAAATATAGATTCTATTATTACTGCTAAATTTTTAAAACACCCTAAGCGAAAAAATCGGTGGGAACGCTTTTTATCTACGAAACAATTAAACCGCTACTACCAATCGCGTATTAATTTTAATAAATGGATTAAAAGAACAGGTGAGGCTCCTGTAATTATTAATGATACTTTAAACAAAAAATCGATAAAACGTTTAGAAAGTTATTACTGGAATAACGGATGGTTTGATGTTGCAGCCAATTATATCACAAAAAAAAATGACAACAAACGTGCCCAAGTAACGTACACTATAGAAACCGGAAAACCGTATTACATAGACTCGCTATCTACAAAAATTATGTCGCCGGTTATAGACTCCCTTTACGAACTCACCAAAGATAAATCGTTAATACAACCCAATACACAATATAAAACAGCAACTATTTTAAAGGAAAAAGACCGGGTAACTGAGGTTATGAGGAATAACGGTGTGTTTCATTTCTCGCAAGATTACTTTTATTTTGAAATGGATTCCATCGGGAAAACTAAAAAAGTCAATGTCGATCTTCAAATTAGTAATCGCGAAACAACTCAAGGCGATTCATCGTCCTTTAAGCCTTTCAATATTTATAAAGTAAAAGACGTTAATATCTATACCAATAGCACCTTCGAAAACAAAAATAAAACCATTACAGACACCACAACTTATAATGGCTTTAAAATTTATAGTATCGATGAATTACGCTATAACCCAAAAACGCTAACCGACGCCGTTTTTATTACACCAAACTCTGTCTTTAAAGACAAAAATAGGCCGTACACTTCGCGTATTATTTCGAATTTAAACACGTTTAAATACCCAAGAATTGATTACATAGAAAATCCAGATACCACATTAACAGCGAATATCTATTTAACACCCATAAAAAAATTCGGTTTAGACCTTAGCGGGGAAGTCTCACAAAGCAACATACAAAGTGTGGGCTTTTCTTTTAGTCCGAGTTTACTCTTTAGAAATGTTTTTAGAGGTGCCGAAACGCTTGAGATTAGTGGAATCGCCTCCATTGGCGCCTCTAAAGATGGCGCTAACGATCGCGATAAATTATTCGATATTAACGAAATTGGTGCCGATTTAAGATTGCGTATTCCAAGGCTGTTCTCACCTTTTAACACCGCGAAAATAATACCGAAATCTATGTTCCCTACAACCTTACTCAGTTTGGCCTTTACAAGTCAGACTAACGTAGGGCTTGACAAACAAACATTTACAGGGCGAATTAATTACAAGTGGTTTCCAAACGAAAAAGTGACGAATAGATTAGATATTTTTAATATTCAGTTTGTTAAAAATCTAAATATTGGTAATTATTTTGGCGTGTATAAAAACACGTATAACACCTTAAACGATATCGCAACAAGTGCAGGATACATTTCGGGTAATAATAATTTAGAATATCCCAACCAAACGAATGCATTTATTAACGATGTGGTTAATGGTAATTTGTCTAACCCCATTTCTAATACCGATATTCTTACCGTAAAAGCGATTAACGAACGTAAAAATAGACTAACGGAAGACAACCTTATTTTCGCTTCCAACTTTAGTTATGTAAAAGACAAGCGCGATAATTTATTCGATAACGATTTCTCCATCTTGCGTTTGCGCTTTGAGTTGGCGGGCAACGTATTGGCAAACGTTTCAAAAATACTGGGAAATAAAAAAAATAAAAACGACCGTTACGAAGTCTTTAACGTGGCCTTTTCTCAATACATAAAATCGGAAATCGATTATGTAAAATATTGGGATTTGGGTAATAAAAACGTGTTGGCTATGCGTTCCTTTTTAGGTATTGCTATTCCGTATGGCAACTCGTCTAACATTCCGTTTTCGAAAAGTTTCTTTGCTGGTGGTGCTAACGACAATCGCGCATGGTCGCCTTACGATTTAGGTCCGGGAAGTTTACAAAGTACCAACGAGTTTAACGAAGCCAATTTAAAAGTAGCCTATAGTATAGAACAACGGTTTAATATCTCAGGCCCCGTAAACGGTGCTTTATTTATCGATGCAGGAAATATTTGGAATGTTCTCGACGATGTAAAAGACGATAGAGCCACTTTTAATTCCTTTGCTTCTTTAAAAGATATCGCCATTGGTTCTGGGTTTGGCTTGCGATACGATTTCACGTTTTTTATACTAAGAGGAGATATCGGGTTTAAAACTTACGATCCCTCATACCCAGAAAACAACCGTTGGTTTACCAACTACAATTTTGCCAATGCAGTATATAATATAGGTATAAACTATCCGTTTTAAGGGGGTGTTTAGTCGCTTTAGAAACTTTAAAAGAAACGGCCACTCCAATTACCTAACAACTCTTAGAGAATTAATCAAAATTCATTACTTTTGACGTTCAAATTTTCAATAAAAAAACCATAACAAATGGCACACCAAATAAAACCCGGAGTAGCAACTGGAAAAGAAGTTCAAGCAATTTTTAAATTGGCGAAAGAAAAAGGCTTTGCACTTCCAGCAGTAAACGTTGTAGGATCAAGCAGTATTAACGGCGTACTGGAAACAGCGGCCGCTTTAAATGCGCCAGTCATTATACAATTTTCTAATGGTGGTGGTGTGTTTAACGCCGGTAAAGGACTAAGTAACGACAACCATCAAGCCGCCATTTTAGGAAGTATTGCCGGAGCAAAACACGTGCACTTATTAGCCGAAGCTTACGGTGTACCAGTAATTTTACATACAGACCATTGTGCGAAAAAATTATTACCTTGGATAGATGGTTTACTAGATGCCAGCGAAAAGCACTTTAAAGAAACAGGAAAACCATTATATAGCTCGCATATGATTGATTTAAGTGAAGAACCACTTGAAGAAAACATAGCCATTTGCAAACAGTATTTAGCACGAATGAGCAAAATGGGAATGACCCTAGAAATAGAATTAGGAATTACCGGCGGTGAAGAAGATGGTGTAGATAATAGCGATGTCGACGAATCTAAATTATACACCCAACCCGAAGAAGTAGCCTACGCTTACGAAGAGCTAAGTAAAGTAAGCGACCAGTTTACTATTGCAGCTGCCTTTGGAAATGTTCACGGGGTGTACAAACCAGGAAACGTAAAACTGACTCCAGAAATTCTTAAAAATTCACAAGAATACATTTCTAAAAAATTCAATGTAGAGCATAACCATATCGATTTCGTTTTTCACGGCGGTTCCGGGTCATCTCTAGAAAAAATTAGAGAAGCTATAGGTTACGGTGTTATTAAAATGAATATCGATACCGATATGCAATACGCGTTCACCACAGGAGTGCGCGATTATATGGCCGAAAAAACGGATTATTTACAGTCGCAAATTGGTAATCCAGAAGGAGGTGAAGTACCAAATAAAAAATATTACGATCCAAGAGTATGGCTTAGAAGGGGAGAGTTAGCTTTCGTAGATCGCCTTAAAAAAGCGTTCGAAGACCTTAATAATGTAAATACTTTATAAAATTTTAATGGCGTTACCACAAAATTAAAAACAAAACTTTAATTTTGTGGTCAGGCTTTCGCAACTCGCTTTTGTTTTTTTAAGTAAAAAAACAAAGAGCTCAAACACATTGCTTAATCCTTAACGCAGCGATTTAGATGACTATTCTATAATCGCAACAAACTAAAAATGGCAGATACAATGGCTTGGTTTAAAAGAAAAGGAAAAGGAATACATACAACCACCGAAGAGAAAAAAGACATTCCAAAAGGACTGTGGTATAAATCTCCAACCGGTAAGATAGTAGACTCTAAAGAATTGGAGAAGAACTTCTACGTAAGTCCAGAAGATGGCTACCACGTAAGAATAGGAAGTAAAGAGTATTTCGAAATTTTATTCGACGATAATAAATTTAAAGAATTCGATAAAGACTTGTCTTCTAAAGACCCTTTAAAATTCGAAGACACTAAAAAATATCCAGACCGTTTAAAAGCAGCACAAACAAAAACAAACTTAACCGATGCCGTACGTACAGCCGTAGGAAAATCTAAAGGAAAAGAAATGGTTATTGCTTGTATGGATTTCGCTTTTATTGGCGGTTCTATGGGAAGTGTTGTTGGAGAAAAAATTGCACGCGCTGGAGACTATGCTTTAAAACACAAGCTTCCTTTTATGATTATTTCAAAATCTGGAGGCGCAAGAATGATGGAAGCGGCATTATCGTTAATGCAATTAGCTAAAACATCTGTAAAATTAGCACAATTAGCAGACGCTGGAATTCCGTACATTTCATTATGTACAGACCCTACTACAGGAGGTACAACAGCATCTTTCGCTATGCTAGGCGATATTAATATTAGTGAGCCTGGTGCTTTAATTGGTTTTGCAGGACCGCGAATTGTTAGAGACACCACAGGTAAAGAATTACCAAAAGGATTTCAAACCGCCGAATTTTTATTAGAACACGGGTTCTTAGATTTCATTACACATAGAAAATTATTAAAAGATAAAGTAAACCAATACATAGATTTAATTACTAACCAGCCAATGCGCGATTAAATAATTAAATTACACCCCTCTAAATGGCATACGTTTTATTAAGCGTATGCCATTTTTTTTGTTTTTACGGTTTTTACCGTAATAGAAAACTACTTTAAATAGCACTAATCGATTAAATGCAAATAAACCTGCTAAAAAGTAACGGGCTTTGATTTATTATTTTTTATTTTCGAGTTGTTAGAAAATTCAATCAAATTATTTTGGAGTCATTTTTTTGCAGATTCTGATAAATAAAACGCCAAATTACGAGTACTCAATTTAAACTATTTGGTTTTTTAAACGACTTCTCAAATCTATTAAGCAACCACTATTATGTTATTGGTTTAAAATTATTTATTATGAAAAAAATTATGTCATTGGGACTTTTTGTTTTAGGTTTATCCCTAATGAGTGTTTCCGCTACTCCAATTGAAGAAGCTCCAGTGTTAAAAAATATCCTTTGGTAACTGTTGTTTGTCCAGATGGATATGAATCAACTTATTATGATACAGTAGTGAAGACGGTATGAGTGTTCGCTCATATTTAGGACAACTAACCACACAGTATGGTAACCAAGTGTATAACAATGGAGAAAAAGATAGCATTTACTGGAATCAATGGATAGATTTTTATGTTGCAGAAAAAACACCAAAAATAAATTGGCAATTAAACAACAAGACCAAACAAATAGGAAAGTTTACAGTACATCAAGCCGTAGCAAATTACAGAGGCCGTAGTTACACTGCTTGGTATGCTTTAGACATACCACTCCCTTATGGCCCTTGGAAACTACAAGGTTTACCAGGTTTAATTTTAGAGGCTTATGATGCCAATAAAGAAATGTATTTTTATTTTAAAAGCATAGAATACCCAACCACTAATACCGCTATTATTACGCAACTAAAGCGACCAAAAGACCACCCAAACACTTGGCATTCGCTACAAGGCTTTAAAGATAGACTGGATGATATTTACGAGAAAATGAAAATAAACTCCATACTTATTGCAGAAAAATATAATGCAGAAGTTCCAGAACAAAAAATTAAAAGTGAAGCGTTTATTGAATCCTTTTAATTAGTCGGCTACACCCATTATATGAAACTAATTTTAGGAATTACTTTTTTTATTCTATCACCGTTTTTCGCATTAGCACAAACTAAAATTAGTGGCTTTGTACTAGACAGCGATAACAATGCCATAGAAAATGCAAGTGTTGTTGTTTACGATTCAGACAATAATATAGTGGCTTATGCCTTAACAGAAACAAATGGTGCTTATGTTTTAGAAACACAGTTCAATTTTACAAACCATATTATAGTGTCTGCTCAAAGTTTTGGGTTTGAAAAAAAACAGACACGCTTAAACTTACACCTAACGTAAAAGAGCATACGTTTTCCTTTATTTTAAAAATTAAAGTAGAAGCCTTAAGTGAAGTGATTTTAAATCCTTCAGAAAAATAAAAAAAAGAAGGTAATACAACGACATACAAAGTAAAAGCATTTAATAGCGGAACAGAACAAACCATAGAAGATGTTTTAAAACGGTTACCTGGTATTGAAGTTTAAAAAAATGGAACTATTAAGGCACACGGTAAATTTATTGACAAACTACTAATTGAAGGTGAAGATATGTTTGACAAAAACTATACTATTCTTTCAAAAAACCTGGATGCAAAGGTCTTAGATGCTTTAGAGATATTAGATGAATTTGAAGATAACCCTATTTTAGCAAAAGTGATTACTTCAGAAAGAGTGGCTTTAAATTTAGTTCTAAAAGAAGGCTATAAAAACATTTGGTTTGGTAATGCTTCTCTTGGTTTAGGTACTAAAGACAGAGTTAAATTAACTTCTAACGTAGGATTGATTCGTAAAAAAGTTAAATTTTTCAACTTCAATAATTACAATAATCTAGGTACAAAAGCTTCAGACCAATTAGAAGAAGCCTCTTCTTCTGCGGGTAACAACACCTCATTTAGAGAACAGAAAATAGAATCTAACGCCAATCCTATATATACAATAGCTAGTACGGAGAGTTCCGTTTTTAAAGAAGGGCAAAGCACATTTAATAACGCTTTTATTAATGCATTAAGTTTTGTTACTAGCGTAACACCAAACTTAAAACTTAGAGGAACAGCCTATTACTCTAACGATAATGAAGACCAGCTATTCTCATCTAAAACAACCTTTAACACGAATGAGCCGCCTATAGTTTATACGGAGAGTGTTAACACGAAACGCAACAATGAGGTTGCAGGAGTAGAAATAGAGTTAAAATATGCCGGCAGCGAAAAATCATATTTTAAAAATGTTTTAGTATATAACAACAAACCCGAAACAACCACTAAGCGTTTATTATTTAATGATAACGCGATTATTGAAAGCTTGGAAATGAAAAACCAGTCGGTTAATAATCATTTAAATCACAGTTATTTATTAGGTCATAAAAAAGCTCTGCACTCTTATTTCTATTTCGGACAGAATACAATTAAGCAACAAGCACATATTAAATCACCGGTACTGAACAACATATTCTAGCAACCAGACACCACAACTATTAGTAACATATCCAAAGATATAAACTCAATATTAGGCGGAAAATCTACTATGCTTATTCGCTTTGGTGACTTTGAAAGTTATTTGGAAGTGGGTTATGAATCTGTAACCGAACAAAGAGAGAACCAGTTTCTTTTACAAGACTCAGAAAATTACACAGCAATTGACAGTTTACAGAATACTACTGATTTTAAACAAAACACCCTGAAGTTTAAATCCAATTTAAATTATGCCCTCTCAAAACATATAGAACTATCTGCTGGACTTTCGTTAGATTATATTGATGTCAATGCGGGTTATGTTAAAAACAACGACTGGATTTTAAGTCCCAAAGGAAGATTAGGTTTAAAAAACTTAAAAATAGGAGCCCTTAGTTTTAGTTATTCTAAAAGTTATAGTACACCCCAAGCCAATATACTATTACCAAATTATCAACTCGGTAGTTACAATACCTTTATAAGAGGAACACAAAACATAGAATTCCCAAGAAGGAATAGCTTTACTTTTAATTATCGCTTAAAAAATAATAAGCAAACCAAAACAGTTTCTATAAGAATGCAATATGTTAATTCTAATGGGAAATATTCTACAGAAAACAGAATAGATCAAGATTTGCTGTTTTCGAGTTCCAAATTTGTAAATAGCGAGGATGTATTGTCTTCAAACATTGACTTTACCTCCTACTTTAAAAAACTAAATCTCTCAACCAATTTAGGGACCTCTCAAACTTGGACCAATAGTTTAGTTCAAGTAAACACTTCGGGATTTCAAGATTTAGATTCTTACACCTCTTCTTATTTCTTATCTGGCACCACTTATTTTAAACTTCCTATAAATTTAAACTTCTAATTTATTTTTAATACGGCTAAGTCTATCTTTAATTCTATTGCATCAAAAACAAATTGGAAAACTATAAATTTAAATTTCACTTATAAACTTTCTAAAGCCTGGATAGCGACACTACAGAACAAATTTTATCGTACTACTGATGGTAATTATTCATTTATAGATATTAATTTAGATTATACTCCTAAAAAGTCAAGATTCTCATACCAGCTAGTTTTTAACAACTTAAACAATGAAAACGTGTTTACTATTAATAATATAAGCGAGTTTACAGCCTATAAATCGTCAACACAATTGCTACCAAGATATGTTTTTGGCCTAGTAAAGTATCGCTTTTAAAAAACCTACACGTTTTTTTATTTGTATGTATTTGCATCTCAATAAAAATAAGTATATTTGCAAATCGAAAGATACTCTTTCGTTTACATAACAATCATTTACAACAATATTAGCATGTATTTAGATCAAAAAGAAAAAGAAGAAATCTTCACAAAACACGGTAACGGAGTTAAAGATACCGGTTCAGCAGAAGGACAAATTGCTTTATTCACATACAGAATTAGCCATTTAACTGGACACTTAAAAAACAATCGTAAAGATTATAATACTGAGCGTTCACTAGTAAAATTAGTAGGTAAAAGAAGAGCTTTACTTGACTATTTAACTAAGAAAGATGTCTTAAGATATCGTGCAATTATTAAAGAATTAGGATTAAGAAAATAATATATCTCTAAAACCACGCCCACAAGCGTGGTTTTTTACTATATAATCCTACTCAAACGCAAGAGTCTAAAATACGTGTTGAAGAAGCTAATTACAGTTTTTCATTGGTCACACAACTACTACTACAACTACAACACAACGACCATTGTTTAATTAGAATTAAAAAAAATATGATTCCAAAAGTTTTTAGAGAGGTCATAGACCTTGGTGATGGAAGAGAAATTTCTATCGAAACCGGAAAATTAGCAAAACAGGCGCATGGGTCTGTTGTTGTTCAGTCAGGAAAATGTATGTTATTATGTACAGTAGTTTCCAATTACGAGCAAAAAGATCTTAATTTTTTACCGTTAACGGTAGATTACAGAGAGAAATTTGCTGCCGCAGGACGTTACCCAGGTGGCTTCTTTAAAAGAGAAGCAAGACCAAGTGATGGCGAAGTATTAACAATGCGTTTAGTAGACCGTGTTTTACGTCCATTATTTCCAAAAGATTACACCGCTGAAACGCAGGTAATGATTCAATTAATGTCTCATGACGATGACGTTATGCCAGATGCTATGGCAGGTTTAGCAGCTTCGGCAGCTATTCAGTTGTCAGATTTACCATTCGAATGTGCTATCTCTGAAGCTAGAGTTGGTCGTGTCAATGGCGAATTTGTAATTAACCCTACACGTGCTCAATTGTTAGAATCTGATTTAGATATGATGATTGGTGCTTCTGCCGATTCTGTAATGATGGTAGAAGGTGAAATGGATGAGATTTCTGAAGAAGAAATGGCTGAAGCCATTAAGTTTGCTCATGAAGCGATTAAAGTACAATGTGCTGCGCAATTAAGATTGGCAGAAGCATTTGGAAAGAAAGATGTTCGTGACTATGATGGTGAAAGAGTAGAAGACGATTTAGCGAAGAAAATTCATGATATGGCTTACGATAAAGTGTATGCTATAGCAAAAGCGGGATCTGCTAAACATGAAAGAAGTGCTGCTTTTCAAAAAATAAAAGAAGATATTAAAGCTACTTTTTCTGAAGAAGAATTAGAAGATTATGGTGGTTTAGTTTCAGATTATTATCGCAAAGCTGAAAAAGCGGCCATTCGCGATTTAACCTTAAATGAAGGATTGCGTTTAGATGGTCGTAAAACCGACGAGATTAGACCAATCTGGTGTGAGTTAGATTATTTACCGTCTACACACGGTTCTGCAATCTTTACACGTGGAGAAACTCAAGCATTAGCGACGGTTACTTTAGGTACTTCTAGAGATGCAAACCAAATAGATATGCCCTCTTTTGAAGGTGAAGAGCGTTTCTATTTACATTATAACTTCCCTCCTTTTTGTACAGGAGAAGCTAGACCAATTCGTGGTACCTCTCGTAGAGAAGTAGGACACGGTAATTTAGCACAACGTGCATTAAAAGGTATGATTCCAGAAGATTGCCCATATACTGTACGTGTTGTCTCTGAAGTTTTAGAATCTAACGGTTCGTCTTCTATGGCAACAGTTTGTGCTGGAACTATGGCACTTATGGATGCTGGTGTTCAAATGAAAAAGCCAGTTTCTGGTATCGCAATGGGATTAATCTCTGATGCTGATTCTGGAAAATACGCTGTATTGTCTGATATCTTAGGTGATGAAGATCATTTAGGAGATATGGACTTTAAAGTAACCGGTACTGCTGATGGTATTACAGCTTGCCAAATGGATATTAAAGTAAAAGGATTAAGCTACGAAATTTTAGTGAATGCACTAAGACAAGCACGCGATGGTCGTTTACATATCTTAGGTAAAATAACAGATACCATTCCTGCTCCGGCTGCAGATGTGAAGCCACATTCTCCAAAAATGATTACAAGACGTGTACCTAATGAATTCATTGGTGCATTAATTGGTCCTGGAGGAAAAGTGATTCAAGAAATGCAAAAAGAAACTGGAACTACTATTGTAATTAGTGAAGACGCTATTACCGAAGAAGGTATCGTAGAAATTTTAGGCGTTGGTAATGAAGGTATTGATGCTGTTATGGCAAAAATAGATTCTATCTTGTTTAAACCTACTGTAGGTAGCGTTTATGAAGTAAAAGTTATCAAAATGCTTGATTTCGGTGCTGTCGTAGAGTATTTAGATGCACCAGGAAACGAAGTTCTATTACACGTAAGCGAATTGGCTTGGGAGCGCACTGAAAACGTGAGCGACGTTGTAAATATGGGCGATGTTTTTGATGTGAAATACTTTGGTTTAGATCCAAGAACACGAAAAGAAAAAGTATCTCGTAAAGCGATTTTACCAAAACCAGAAGGGTTTAAAGAAAGACCGCCAAGAGAAAACGATCGTAGTAACGACCGTAATAAAGGTAGAGATAACCGTGGACGCGATAACCGCAGAGACGACAGAAAACCTCGAGAAGAAAAGAAAGAAGACTAAAACCTTCTTTTAAAATAACTCAAAGCCCTTCAATTTATTTTGAAGGGCTTTTTTATTGTGCTTTGTACATCTTAAAGAAGAGAAACATTAATTTGCAACGCGCACTATTGTAGTTATCTTTTTTTAAATTATAAAACCCTAAACTAGGCACTTCATATTCAATAAATCGCGATTATTTTTATAAAAAGAGTCAAAACACTTCATTATATTTAAAATAAAGCGCCTTTTAAAGACAATATGTCACCTTTTTAACTCAAAATCAAAGTACAGGATTTACTATCTCATAACTATTTCATGAAATTCTTATCAACATCACAATTCTAAGCAGATATGTTCATAAATTGCATAACTATGTTAACATAATGCTTATTATATAAAAAAAAAATCAGAAATAGGACTTCAGCACAGTATTTGCACAGTATCTTGTATAATTAATTAAAATTAATAACATACAAAATGAAAGTATTAGTAATTGGAGCAGGAAATATGGGATTAACTTATTCTGAAGGTATGGCAACATCGCCTTTACTGAGTAAGCACAAATTAAGAATATACGATACTGATCCAAAAAAAATTGAGGTATTAAGTCAGCAACCAGAATTTAATGTTTTTGACAACCTCGAGGATTGTCTACCAAAAGCCGATGTTGTATTTATAGCAGTAAAACCTTTTCACTGCGAAGAATTATTTAAAAAAATGAAACCATTAATTAACAATGAGCAATTATTTGTATCGTTAATGGCGGGTGTAACTATCCAATTAATACAAGACCAATTAGACGTAAAAAAAGTAATTAGAACAATGCCTAATTTACCGGCACAAGTGGGTAAAGGTGTAACGTCTTACACAGAATCTAAAGAGGTGTCTAAAATAGAACTTATAATGGTTCGTAATTTATTAGACACAACAGGAACTTCTATTCACGTTGACACAGAAAACTTTATTGATGCCTCTACAGGAATTTCTGGTAGTGGTCCAGCTTACGTATTTTACTTTATGCAATCTATGCTTGAAGCCGCATTAAAAATGGGCTTTTCAGAATTCGATTCTAAAGTATTAGTAAGTAGTACGTTTGAAGGTGCTATCGAATTGTTTAACCAAAATGATATTTCACCAGAAAGCTGGATCGCTCGTGTAGCCTCTAAAGGAGGAACAACCCAGGCGGCTATAGATTCTATGGAAGATAATAATGTTAAGCAACTCATTCAAGATGCTGCTTACTCTGCTTTTAATAGAGCTATCGAATTGGGGAAAGAGTATTAATTAAAACACACAATTATGGATATTAAAAGAATAGTAGTAAAAGTTGGCACAAATGTAATAACGAATAAAGATAATCGCATATTACACCCTATTTTAAAAGAATTAGTACGCCAGATTTCGGTACTATATGAACGCGATATTATGGTAGTTTTAGTGTCTTCTGGTGCTGCAATCGCAGGAAGAGAAGTTATAGGCGATACTAATATAACCGATGCTTCAACAAGACGCCAAGTCTATTCATCGGTAGGACAACCCCGTATGATGCGCCATTACTATAGTTTATTTCACGACTATGGAATGCGTTGCGGTCAGGTTTTAGCCACTAAAAGGGATTTCGATATTGGTGTACACCGACAAAACATGATTAATTGTTATGAGGGTCTTTTATCGGAAGGTATTATTCCTATTGCCAATGAAGATGATGCCGTTTCATTAACGATGTCTATGTTTTCAGATAATGATGAACTCGCCAGCTTAGTTGCAGAATTAATCGATGCAGATCGATTGATTATACTTTCGGATACTGATGGATTGTATACTGGGGATCCAGACGACGAGGATTCAGAAAGAATTACAGAAGTGAGCTGCAACCAAGATGTGGAACAGTATGTTCAAGCCTCTATTAAAAAAGAAGGAGAAGGCCGTGGCGGTATGGCTTCAAAATTAAAGATCGCTAAAAGCACCGCTAGTAAAGAGATTCCAACCTATATCGCAAACGGAAAAAGACAAAATGTAATTGTAGATATTATCGATAATAAAGAGATTGGAACAAAATTTATACTTTAAAAAATAAATCAAATGAAATTACTACCAATAGATTTAAAAAATAAGGTTCTCGATGCAATGATGCGCATATTAGATAGAGATAGAGCCGCAATACTTACAGAAAACAAAAAGGATTTAGAAGCTTTTGATAAAGAAGATCGAGCACTTTACGACCGTTTAATTGTCAATGAGTCTAAAATTGACGAGATGATAAACGCTATTAAAAAAGTGAGACAGCAAGAAGATCCTGTAAATAGAGAAATTTCGAGCATTACTTTAGATAGCGGATTAGAAATAACGAATAGAACAGCACCTTTTGGTACTATTTTAATTATTTACGAATCTCGCCCAGATGTTACCATCGAAGCTGCAGTACTCGCTTTTAAAGCTAATAATAAGATTCTTTTAAAAGGAGGAAAAGAAGCGATACACAGTAATTTAATCCTTGAAAAATGTTGGCAAGAAGCATTAGAAGAAAATAATTTGTCTAAAGATTGGATTAGATTATTACACCTTAAACGTGAAGAAACGCAAGAATTTTTACGAAATCCTACCGAAAAATTAGACTTAGTAGTACCTAGAGGTGGAGAACGCTTAATAAAATTCGTTAAAGATAATGCCTCTTGTGCGGTACTTATTAGTGGTCGCGGAAATAACTTTCTATACGTTGCCGAAGACGCCGATTGGGACAAAACGGTAAAAGTAATCGTAAACGCTAAAACCGATAAAATTTCTGGATGTAACGCTCTAGATAAAGTACTTATCAATAAAAACATTCCAAATTACGAGAATAAGGTAAAAGAATTACAACAAGTACTGAAGCAGTTAAACGTTGCTTTGGTCGTTGATAAAGCTATTGGAGCCATTCTACCCAACGAAGAACAGATTAAAGAGGAATCTATATGGTATCAAGAATTTTTAGCTATGAAGTTATTAATTGCTGAAGCTGAAGATTTAGACCAATCAATTTCTCTAATTAATAAATATTCTGGAGGGCATTCGGCAGTTATTTTAACCGAAAGCAAGAGCAAAGCAGCTACATTTATGGAACAAGTAGACAGCGCAGCCGTGTACCATAACGCCTCTACTCGATTTACCGATGGTGGCCAAATGGGTGTTGGCGCAGAACTCGCCATTAGTACCGATAAGTTACACCACCGTGGGCCCTTAGGATTAAAACAACTAGTAACCAATAAATACTACGTATTTGGCGACGGACATATAAGAGAGTAATTTTTAATAAAAATTACATTACAACTAATTAAATATCAAGGCTTTAAATAATTAATTTTATTTAAAGCCTTTTTTTTGTAACAAAATCAACTCTACTTACGTATAACTACCGATAGCAGATTATTCACGCCATAAAATCACTTTACTTTAGATGAGACAACTTAAAATTACCAAGCAGGTAACCAATAGGGAGACCGCTTCATTAGATAAATATCTTCAAGAAATTGGAAAAGTTGACTTAATTACCGCAGACGAAGAAGTAGAATTAGCGCAACGTATCAAGGCTGGTGACCAGATCGCACTTGAGAAGTTAACTAAGGCAAACTTACGTTTCGTTGTATCGGTAGCTAAGCAATACCAAAACCAAGGGTTAACTTTACCCGATTTAATTAATGAAGGTAATTTAGGTTTAATTAAAGCCGCACAGCGTTTCGATGAAACTCGTGGTTTTAAATTTATCTCTTATGCTGTTTGGTGGATTAGACAATCTATTTTACAAGCCTTAGCCGAACAATCTCGTATTGTGCGTTTACCGCTTAATAAAATTGGTTCTATTAACAAAATAAACAAAACTTTTGCATTTCTAGAGCAAGCACACGAGCGTCCGCCAAGTGCTGAAGAAATTGCAAAGGAGTTAGATATGACTATTAACGACGTTAAAGAATCTATGAAGAATTCTGGACGTCACGTCAGTATGGATGCCCCATTAGTTGAAGGTGAAGATTCTAACCTTTACGATGTATTAAACTCTGGAGAATCTCCAAATCCTGACCGCGAATTACTACACGAATCGTTGCGTACAGAGATTGAAAGAGCTCTTGAAACATTAACGCCTCGTGAAGCTGATGTTATTAGACTATACTTTGGTTTAGGTAACCAACACCCAATGACTCTTGAAGAAATAGGAGAAACATTCGACTTAACAAGAGAACGTGTAAGACAGATTAAAGAAAAAGCAATTCGTAGATTAAAACACACGTCTCGCAGTAAAATATTAAAAACGTACTTAGGATAACATCCGGGTAACTTTAACAAACAGTATATGCTCACTCCGGTGAGATATCCACTTTCGTGGGTACTAAAACTGTTCGTTTTTTGATTGATGAAAAAACCCACGGCTGATTACCGTGGGTTTGTTTGTTTAATAGAAATAAGCTCTATAACAATTAAAGAATAAGTTTAATAGTTATTAGCCAAGGAACATCATTTAACGGAATAATATTATTACATTTACCCTATGTTATAAAGAAAATGGTATTGAAATAATGATTAAGACAATATGTTATAAAAGCCACCCTAAAAACCATAAATCAATCTTAGAGAATATGGTTTTAGTTGATGAGGTTAAAAAAAGAAATGATGACGATCGTATTGTAGGCCTTCTAGTCTTACACGAAAACACCTTTTTAGAGATTATAGAAGGAGAAGCTTCTAAAGTAGACGCTTTGTTTAGTAATATACTTAAAAATAATAGGCATAAAGACATTATAGTAATTTTAAACGAACCTATAAAAGAGTTAACCTTTAGTAGTTTTGAAGTCGATTACTCTGTATTACAAAATATGGACTCCCTATACGCTTTACAAGAATATGTTAATCATTTAGAAGTAAATAATAAAGAGTACAGCTATGTATTTTCAAATTTTTTAGCGAATCTACTTCAAGAACATCCAGAATTACCCTAATTTTGCGGTACAACAATACAACTTACATTATGTCTTCAAAATTAATTGCTCCCTCTGTATTAGCTGCAGACTTCGCGAACTTACAGCGTGATATAGAAATGATAAACGCTAGTGATGCCGATTGGTTTCATATTGATATTATGGATGGTGTCTTCGTACCCAATATCTCTTACGGAATGCCCGTATTAAAAGCGATTACTAAACACGCTACAAAAACAATCGATGTTCATTTAATGATTGTCGACCCAGATCGGTACATTAAAGATTTTGCAGACTTAGGTAGCGATATCTTGACAGTGCATTACGAGGCGTGCACACATTTGCACCGTACATTACAAGCTATAAAAGCTGAAGGAATGAAAGCAGGAGTAGCACTTAATCCGCATACCAATATTAATGTCTTAGAAGACACCATTAACGATATTGACTTAGTGTTGATAATGAGTGTAAACCCAGGTTTTGGTGGACAAAGCTTTATTGAAAACACGTATAATAAAGTAAAAGCGTTAAAAGCGCTTATTAAAAGTAAAAACGCAACGACACTTATTGAAGTAGATGGCGGTGTTACTAATAAAAATACAAAACAATTAATAGATGCAGGAGCAGACGCTCTTGTTGCTGGTAGCTATGTTTTTAAAAGTGATAACCCAACAATAGCAATAAAAGACTTAAGAGTACTAGCGAATAGCTAACTTCTTAAGACTCGTGTTTAAAAAAAAAGAGACTGCAGTTAAATTGCAGTCTCTTTTTTTATGTTTTTGTCCCGTCCTGAAATAGCGATACACTAAAACAATAGTGTAATGAAACGCATAGAAAACACTGGGCACGTAAAGCGCTCCCAAAAAGATTACTCACTTTATTTTAAACTACAAATTGTTCAAGAAGTTGAACAAGGACTTCTTACAAAAGGTCAAGCACAGACCAAATATGGTATTCAAAGTGACTCCACTGTAACTAAATGGTTAAAAAAATAGGGTAATTTTGATTGGGAAAATCAAACACCCGTTACTATGTCTAAAACACCTGAACAAAGAATACTTGAGCTAGAAGCAAAAGTTAAGCTGTTAGAAAAACAAAAAGTTAGAGCGGAACATTTATCAGAACGATCAGACAAAAAGGTTATTATTTTTGATATGTTGGTTGATATGGCTAAAAGAGAGTATGATATTCAAAATAAGAAAAAATTACACACCCAAGTTATCGATCAATACCGAGAGCAAACCAAAGAAACAATAGTTTCTACTTGCGGATTACTTGGGGTAAATAGACAGGTATATTACCGAACTAAAAAATCAAAACTGCGCAAGCAAAGTTTAGCACAACAAGTCATCGATTTGGTTCGTGTATTAAGAATGAAGATGCCACGTTTAGGTACAAGAAAACTATATTATTTGTTAGAAGAGGATTTAAAAAAGATAAAAACAGGAAGGGATAAGCTCTTTAGAATACTTAAAGCCAATCATTTATT
>NZ_VSKN01000098.1:0-785 GCF_008086185.1 Bizionia gelidisalsuginis | reverse complement strand
GTGTATTAAGAATGAAGATGCCACGTTTAGGTACAAGAAAACTATATTATTTGTTAGAAGAGGATTTAAAAAAGATAAAAACAGGAAGAGATAAGCTCTTTAGAATACTTAAAGCCAATCATTTATTAATTATTCCAAGGAAATCATATCATATTACAACAGACTCACACCATAGATTTAGAAAGCATAAAAATAAAGTTTGTAACCTAAAGATTAATAAACCAGAACAAGTTTGGGGTAGTGATATTACTTATGTTGGAAGGCGAGAAAACCCAAGTTATTTAGCGTTAATTACGGATGCTTATTCCAAGAAAATTGTAGGGGTTTAACGTGTCCAATAGTTTATCTGTAGAAGGTTCATTACAAGCATTAGGTATAGCTATAAAAAACAGATGCTATAAGAAAAAACCCTTAATTCATCATTCAGATAGAGGTTTACAATATTGCTCAAATGATTACCAAGAATTACTTGATCAAAATGGAATCAAAACAAGTATGACAGAAAAATATGATCCTTACGAAAATGCAGTAGCAGAAAGAATCAATGGAATTTTAAAGCAAGAATTTAATATTGCTAAATATGAGGTAAACCTAAAAATAAATAAACAAATCAATAATGAATCAATCAAAATTTATAACCAAGAAAGACCTCATTTATCAAATCATATGTTGACTCCAAATCAAATACACAAACAATGTAAAATAGAAATGAAAACTTATAAATCAAAAAAGCTGAACAATGGAGTCATTGTTCAGCTTTAAATATTAAATTTAATCCTTTATTA
>NZ_VSKN01000097.1:0-813 GCF_008086185.1 Bizionia gelidisalsuginis | reverse complement strand
AAGATCCAGCAGTTGAAGCACCATCCGTGTATGTTGCTTCTAAAGCAGCGTTTCCACAATTATCAGCTTCATCGGTAACATCACCAGTTACTGTTAAGTCGTTTACATCTTGATCACATTCTAAAGTAACTGCAGCAGGAACCGTAAAGGTTGGCGCCGTAGTATCCTCGATGTTTATGGTTTGTGTTTGCGTATTATCATTTCCACAAGCATCTGTTAGTGTCCAAGTTCTTATGAAAGACGATTCGTTAGCACAAGACCCAACAGTCGATGTTCCATCAGTATACGTCGCTTCTAATGTGTTAGTATCACAATTATCCGCTTCATCGGTAACATCACCAGTTACTGTTAAGTCGTTTACATCTTGATCACATTCTAAAGTCACTGTAGCAGGAACCGTAAAGGTTGGCGCCGTAGTATCCTCGATGTTTATGGTTTGTGTTTGCGTATTATCATTTCCACAAGCATCCGTTACTGTCCAAGTTCTAATAAAAGAAGACGCGTTGGCACAAGACCCAACAGTCGATGTTCCATCAGTATACGTCGCTTCTAATGTGTTAGTATCACAATTATCAGCTTCATCAGAAACATCACCAGTTACTGTTAAGTCGGTAATATCTTGATCACATTCTAAAGTCACTTCAGTAGGAACTGTAAAGTTTGGCGCCGTCGTGTCTTCGATGTTGATTGTCTGTTCTTGAGTTGTTGTGTTTCCACAAGCATCAATTGCTGTCCAAGTTCTAGTAATAATATAATTACTATCACAAGTTCCAGTTGTAGTTACATCTGTAAAAGAAACAGTAGGCGTAGCAC
>NZ_VSKN01000096.1:0-813 GCF_008086185.1 Bizionia gelidisalsuginis | reverse complement strand
GGCTTATTATTCTTTTTCTTTTTTGCATTGCCCAAAAAAGAAACAAAAAAGTCTAGGCTTACGACCCTCTATCTAAATTTATCATTCTGCCCCTAAATTTTAGGAACTCGCTGGAGTGATCTGTTATCAATTCCTAATTTTTGAGAGCTCAAACAGCCTAAAATTTTACGGTGCCTTCATTTCAAATTTTACGATAGATCCTCGATAGGCCGGGGTCAGCATTTGAATATAATTAGATCGTTTTCTTTAATTATTATAATTGTTTTGATTTTGGTTTAAATAGAGCCTATCTCAATGTCTTTACCCCGAGCCCTAAAGGGTGGACATTGAACATAATTAGAACGTTTTAAAATCTAATTCGTACCTAAATCTTAAATGGCCTACTTTTCGTAGGCGTAGTAAAACAAGTAAAAGCCGCAGCGGCTGGCAGTGGAGGATGGCCTAGCTTGCGGTTGCCATCCGCACGATAAGGGTTTTACGCGGTTTTCAAGCGTACTAAAATCAGCCTAGATTTTTTTGGTTCGTTTTTTCATCAATGGAAAAAATGAACATTAGAAAGACTAATAGATTTATTTGAAATGGAATATTGTGATAAATGAGAAGTGAGTAGTTTTTTTTAGTCAGTAGTTTTAATTTTGGTTTAAATAGTGTGTGCTGGGACTTTAAGATTGATCTGGCTTATTTCACTTTTTCTTTTTTGCATTGCCCAAAAAAGAAACAAAAAAGTCTAGGCTTACGACCCTCTATCTAAATTTATCATTCGGCCCCTAAATTTTAGGAACTCGCTAGAGTGATCTGTTATCAATTCCTAAT
>NZ_VSKN01000095.1:0-852 GCF_008086185.1 Bizionia gelidisalsuginis | reverse complement strand
TGCTGCCCAAGGAGTACCAATCAGAATTAGCGCAATCCAAAGGCTTCTTGCCTGAGATAACCGTTGAAGATTTCCCTTTAAGAGGCAAATCGGTACTGCTCCATATAAAGCGTAGACGATGGACTCTTATGGGTACAGGGAAAATCATAAAAAGAGATTGGGATTTAATAGCTAAAGGCACTCGGATAACCAGCGAGTTTGCCTCTTTTTTAAAAGGTATCGCTTGATACTAATGCCGTAAGCGCAAAACGGTTTGGCGACTATTATAAGATTAATGGAAAAACCTTACAGCATCACTACAAAAACCATATTAGCGACTTCAAAGATTGGCCCCAAAAGGAACATGCACAGGACTGGTTGCTCTTTGGAAAAAATTTAGGCTACTATTTAAGTTTGGATGAAACCTCTTTGTCCAACGGTGAACTCTACACGATTCTAACCAATAAAGATGCTAACGGAAAGAAAGGTAGCATAGTGGCCATTATAAAGGGAACCAAAGCGAATGACGTCATCAATGTACTTAATAAAATCCCTGTGGGAAGACGAAATATAGTCAAAGAAGTTACTGTCGATATGGCTGGAAATATGAATTTGATCGCTAAAAAATGTTTTCCCAGGACAGAAATCGTGACCGATAGATTTCATGTTCAAAAACTAGCCTCAGAAGCAGTCCAAGAAGAACGTATCCGATTAAGATGGGAAGTTATAGAAATAGAAAATAAAGCTATTGAAGAAGCTAGAAAAACAGAAAAAACGCATAGACCAGAACTTCTCGCTAACGGAGATACCCATAGACAGTTGCTGGCCAGGAGTCGATATCTGCTATTTAAACCAAAGACCAAATGGACTGCA
>NZ_VSKN01000094.1:0-852 GCF_008086185.1 Bizionia gelidisalsuginis | reverse complement strand
ACCAAATCTCTGCATTATTAGAGACAGAAATAACTATTACAGAAATATCGAAAATTATTGGTGTCAATAAGAGTACGGTATCAAGAGAGTTAAAAAGGAACACGCCAAGTAGAGGAAGGACAGCTGGCAGCTATATTCCAGAACACGCTCAATACAAAGCAATCCATAGACATTACAGTAAACCAAAGCCTATAATCTTAACTGATGAGCTTAAAAAACGAATCGCTGGTCTGATGGAATATGAGAAGTGGAGTCCTGAACTGATAGCAAAAAGGCTTGCTAAAGAATCTGAAACCAGCGTTAGCCACGAGACTATCTATAAATGGATATGGACTGCAAAGCATAGCAACCATAGAAAGCACAGTTCCTATAAAAAACTATACAAGCACCTGCGCCACACCGGTCGAAGACAAAAGAGAAATAACATAAAAGATAAACGAGGCGCCATTACAGGTCGTGTGGGGATTGACAAGCGCCCCAAGGTTGTAGAACAACGTTCACGCATTGGAGACATAGAAGTAGATCTTATGATGGGCAGTAATCACAAATCAGCATTATTGGTTATGACAGACAGAGCAACCCTTGTCACTATGATAGAGAAACTCAGCAGTAAAAATGCAGATGAAGTTTATCAAAAAATGAATGATAGACTTACAAATTTTGACTCATCCTGGATCAAGACAATAACATTTGATAATGGAAAAGAGTTTGCACATCATCGTAAAATAGCAAAAGATGTCAATGCGAAAACATATTTTACACGACCATATACCTCTCAGGATAAAGGAACTGTCGAAAATAGAATAGGTGTTATAAGGAGGTTTTTTCCAAAGAAAACAGACCTTAGAGAAG
>NZ_VSKN01000093.1:0-899 GCF_008086185.1 Bizionia gelidisalsuginis | reverse complement strand
GCCGCTAGCGTTCATCCTGAGCCAGGATCAAACTCTTCATCGTTAAATTTTAAGTCTTGCGACTATCTTTTTAACAACCAAAGAAATTGTCAGTACTCTTTAATGATTTATTCTCTTGTTCGTAATTACCGTTTCCAGTTATTACATTACGCTGTCAATTCAATATGTGTATGAACTTTTATTCTCTTTCTCTAAGCCTTATGTCGCTTAGCGGGTGCAAATATAAAACTTATATTTAAACTCGCAACACTTTTTGAAAATTAAATTTAATTATTTTTCTTGCCGTGTATCTCTATAAATCTTTGTGAACTTTCCCTAAACTTCAACCGAGGTTGCTCTGTTTCGGGGTGCAAAGATAGAACCCTTTTTTGTATTTACAACTAACTTAGTAGGTCTTTCTTTTTATTTTTTACATTTTTATATTGGAGTAGCTTATTTTCAATGGATTACATTTTAATATTTTTTAAGTTATTCCGTTTTATGGGTATACACCGCCACTTCAGACTTGCTTTTTACAGCCTCCTTTATGGATAGATTGATTATTGCTTCTTGTATTTAACCCAAAACACCTCCTTATAAGGCCTATAATTCGTGCTTTTAGGGATCAAACGTAAAACTTGGGGAGAAACTTTATCTTTGACAAAAACAGATTAGATCTTGGATATAAAATTAGCACAGTATTTGTTACCGGAAGGCGTTATGGATTATTTTGAAATTGTAGACCATAAATCATCAGAAGGTAAGGTTCATTTTTACCTAGAAGAAAAGAACGTGCTGCCCAAGGAGTACCAATCAGAATTAGCGCAATCCAAAGGCTTCTTGCCTGAGATAACCGTTGAAGATTTCCCTTTAAGAGGCAAATCGGTACTGCTCCATATAAAGCGTAGACGATGGACTCT
>NZ_VSKN01000092.1:0-904 GCF_008086185.1 Bizionia gelidisalsuginis | reverse complement strand
GGTTGCTTACCCGAATAAATAGGCCTCTGTATACGGTTTCTGTTCGTCAGTACCGAGTTTTGTAGTCTCGCTTTCTTCAGATGTAACTTTGCAGTTACCACCCTTGCGACTTACTAATGCTTCTAGGAGTTACCCCAGCGCATAAGGGACTTGCACCCTCTAGATTAATTACTTACTTTGCTGTAAGTTAAAGATGCCCATACTGGGCACACACACGGTATATACTTAATGCTTTAGGTCTGTGCTAAACCGAGAGTTTAGGCATATTTATAAAGTCCGCAAAATTTTCAATTTCGCGTTAAAATCGGAAAGATAAAATTAAAAATTTCGCTAAGTGCTAAATCAAAAATTATTTTATTTTTAACCAGCACTAAGCATATACAAACCGTTACCAACCATTTCCACTCAAACGCTAAAAAATGAAAACAGAAAACAAATTAATTGAACTTTTACAAGAAATTGAAAATAAAGAAGATTTTGGAGAATATACAATGACTGAATTAGAAAAAATTGCAGAAAAAGCAATAAAAACTATAAAAAAGTATAAGCCAGAATCTGAATCAATAAACGAATTAAAAGAATCTATTAAACTATCGGATATATTCCATAAAGAGCGGTCGCATAAAAATGTAGATAACATTATGGATGTTTTGCGTTCAACAAAGTTTGCGATTGAATCATTTCTTTATAAAGAGTTTGATACTGATTTTTAAGATAAATATTTCTTGAAAGAATAAAAACCAATTCGTCAACGGACTGAATTTTTGAACTATCAATTGTTTTGACCCCTATAAAACAAGAGTATTATTCTAAATTTCGATTATTAATTAAGCTGTTAAATTTCTCATTATTATTAGATGTTTATCCTGGTTCCATTTTTCCATTGGTGTAATACGTCCTAAAA
>NZ_VSKN01000091.1:0-912 GCF_008086185.1 Bizionia gelidisalsuginis | reverse complement strand
ATTGACGAAACAGCATTATCCAAAGGGGGAACTCTATACCATTATTACCAACAAAAAAGCAAAAGGGAAGAAAGGAGCAATTGTAGCCATATTTTCAGGCACCAAAGTCGAACCTATTGTAGAGCAAATGCTAAAAACACCAATAGAGAAAAGAATTAAAGTTTTAGAAATTACTTTGGATATGGCAAACTCTATGAAGACTATTGCTAAAAGATGCTTCCCAAAAGCAATACAAGTAACAGATCGTTTCCACGTACAGAAACTTGCTCTAGAAGCATTACAGAATATTAGAATAAAACACAGATGGGAGGCAATAGATCTTGAAAACGAAGAAATAAAACAAGCTAGGACATTTAAAAAAGGCTATCAACCACGGATTTTTACTAATGGCGATACAAGAAAACAACTTTTAGCAAGAAGCAGGTATCTACTTTACAAAGCACCATCTAAATGGACAGGAAATCAGTATCAAAGAAGCAAGATATTATTTAATGAATATCCAGATATTAAAATCGCTCACAACTTAATGCAAGAACTTCGAACTCTCTTTAATACAGCCAGTTCAATTAAATTAGCACATTGGCATAATCAGGTAGAGAAATCTGGGTTTAAAGGGATCAAACGTAAAACTTGGGGAGAAACTTTATCTTTGACAAAAACAGATTAGATCTTGAATATAAAATTAGCACAGTATTTGTTACCGGAAGGCGTTATGGATTATTTTGAAATTGTAGACCATAAATCATCAGAAGGTAAGGTTCATTTTTACCTAGAAGAAAAGAACGTGCTGCCCAAGGAGTACCAATCAGAATTAGCGCAATCCAAAGGCTTCTTGCCTGAGATAACCGTTGAAGATTTCCCTTTAAGAGGCAAATCGGTACTGCTCCATATAAAGCGTAGACGATGGACTCT
>NZ_VSKN01000090.1:0-914 GCF_008086185.1 Bizionia gelidisalsuginis | reverse complement strand
GCAGCAGAACCAATCACAGAATGTTGGGAAACAGCTACGTTTAATAATGATACGTGTATTTGGGAGGTAACAGGAGAACAATCAGCAGCACCAGCGACAGAATGTTGGGAAACAGCGACGTTTAATACAGAAAGTTGTACTTGGGAGGTAACAGGAACACAAGAAGCAGCACCAACGACAGAATGTTATGAAACGGCAACGTTTAATAACGATACTTGCGAATGGGAGGTAACAGGAACACAACAATCAGAACCAACGACAGAATGTTGGGAAACAGCGACGTTTAATAACGGTACTTGCGAATGGGTTGTAACAGGAACACAAGCAGCAGAACCAATCACAGAATGTTGGGAAACAGCTACGTTTAATAATGATACGTGTATTTGGGAGGTAACAGGAGAACAATCAGCAGCACCAGCGACAGAATGTTGGGAAACAGCGACGTTTAATACAGAAAGTTGTACTTGGGAGGTAACAGGAGATCAAGCAACCGAGCCAACGACAGAATGTTATGAAACGGCAACGTTTAATAATGATACGTGTAGTTGGGAGGTAACAGGAGAACAATCAGCAGCACCAACGACAGAATGTTATGAAACGGCAACGTTTAATAATGATACGTGTATTTGGGAGGTAACAGGAGAACAAGCAGCAGAACCAACGACAGAATGTTATGAAACGGCAACGTTTAACACAGAAAGTTGTGCTTGGGATGTAACAGGAGAACAAGCAACCGAGCCAGCGACAGAATGTTGGGAAACGGCGACGTTTAATAATGATACGTGTCTTTGGGATGTAACAGGAGAACAATCAGCAGCACCAGCGACAGAATGTTGGGAAACAGCGACGTTTAATACAGAAAGTTGTACTTGGGAGGTAACAGGAGAACAATCAGCAGAACCAATCACAGAATG
>NZ_VSKN01000008.1:0-147825 GCF_008086185.1 Bizionia gelidisalsuginis | reverse complement strand
GGAAAGAGATATCTTTGAATATATTGAACTTTGGTATAATAAAAAGAGAAGGCACTCAACACTCAATTATCTGACAATTAAAGAATTTAATAACTTAAAAATTAATTATAAATATGCTGCTTAACTTATACTGCACTTTTTGTTTGCATGTCCAAGCTAGAAGTAAATGTATTTGAGTTTATGTTTTTACTATAATTTATCTCCGAGTTAAAATTAATTTTTTTAGGTTTATTTGTTTCTTTTGTATTGATATATTTCTCGTTAGTTAGGTTTTCTATGTCTTTGTCTTGGGTAGTGTTATCAATATTTATATAATTATTTAGAGTTAATACGCTGTTTTTATTAGGTTTGTAAATAGATTTCAATTGTAAAACGGCAAAATAATTTTTCTCTATAATTTTGTTGTTTTCATTAATCTCGTCTAAATTTTGTGGCGATTTAAAAAGTAATTCTCTGCTATAGTTTTCTTCTTGTTCTGCAGTGTTGAAAATTCCATAAAAGTCTAGTTTTATTTTATCAGAAAGGTTTGCTATACTACTTATTGTTACAAAATTATTACTTTTTGCAGCAACATTATTGTTAGAATTTAAAAAACGTGGTAAATCTTCTAATTTAGAAAACGTAACTTTACTCTCATTATTTAAGTTGCTTCTAACATCTGTATCTGTAAGCGCATAATAATCATGTATGCTCATAGTAGATTCTCCTAAGTTATTAGAACTAGGTATTAATGAGAATTTCACTCTTTTGTTGAAATTAAAAAGCGAAGCATTCACTTTATATTTATCTTTAAAGCCTAAATGTGTTTCAAAATTACCTGTAAATTTATTTTTAAATTCTTCTTTAATATTAATGTTTAATGCAGTAATTCCGGTTTTATCGTTTGTGCTAATAGACTCAAAATCTTTATAATTTCTTATTAGTTCTGCGTTTTTCACCATTTCAGAATTTATATTTTCTGTAGCAAGTTGGTGTTGTTTTTTGTATAAATTTTCACCATCAATTAGCAGTCTGTCAATTTCTTTTCCATTAGCAGTGATTTTTCCATTTTCGTTAATGTCTAATCCAGGTAATCTCGTTATTACATCTTTTAAACTTTCTTCTGTACCGTTTAAAAACTTTTCAATTTTGTATTGTGTAACATCCCCTTTTTGAACAACACCATTGTTTTCTGCGTTTATTATTACCTCTTCTAAAGCCGTGCTATTTTCTATTAATGTAATATTGTTAAGTGATAAGGTTGTGTTTTTTAGTTCTATGTTTTTTATAATGGTTTCAAAACCCAAGGCACTAATTTTTAAAGTATAATTACCTGTTTCTGTTTGTAGGTTAAAATACCCTTTGGCGTTAGAGGTTGTGAAGGTTGCAATTTCATCAGTATCTGTCTTTTTAAGAATAATATTTGCGCCATTAATGGGGGTGTTGTTAGTATCCTTTATATTACCGTCAATGTTAGTTTGACTAATAAGTAAAGCTGGTACAAATAAAAAAAAGCAGAAAAGCTGCTTTTTTAAATTAGTAATATTAATTAAAGATCTAATCATTAATTTCCTCGCATTGCATTAAGTTGATATTCATTAATGCTTAATATCTTGCTTTCATTTTTAGGCTCTTCAATAGTTGAGGTTGTATCTTTTATGAATTTTAGTTTTTCAAACCTTGTAACACTCATATCTCCAATTTCAATTTGTAAGATTAGTCCTGGTAAACCAGTAAAATCCATTGGGCCACTATTTATAGGTATATCTTCTGTATACCAAGCAGTAATGTATTGTTTTCTGCCAAATAAAATTCTTTCTGTTGTTGCTTTTTTACAAGAGTATCCAATTATGGTTTCAGTTTCGTTCTGTAAGTTCCAGTCATAAACTGGAATAGCGTCTTTTATGCTAACATTTTTAGCGTTCATTGAAAACTCTAATCTATAGACATCTGTTTCTGTGTTCTTGTAATACGATGTTTTAGAAGGACGGTTTACCACTTGAACCGTTTCTTGGGTTAGCCCTTTTACTTCATAGTGTTCAACAATAGTAGTGTCTACAGACGTTTTTTCTTCAGATATTAACTCTTGTAGAGAGACTTGATTAGAGTAAATATAACTGTATATAAACGGTTTTTTTACTTTTTCACTCAATTCTGTTTCGTCGCTCACACTTTTTTTTGCATTAAATGAAACAATCCCTTTTAAAGTTTGAGAGTAACTAAAAGACGATATAAAAAGTGTTATTAGAAGTATTTTTTTCATTTTATAATTTTTAATAACTCAAAAGTAATTAGCTCCTGAGTTATTTGATTGGTTTAAAGTTTACAAAGAGATTTCTGTGCAAGCATAATAAGTAGTTACTGTCGTAGAACCATCCATAGGGTTCGTAGTAGTTTCGCTATAATAGGCTACACACCAATATAATTTTGCGCTCTCCATTGTCTAACGCGATATTTAAGTAACTTTTAAATCATTAGTGTTCGCGAAATTCATAAAAGATATACTAACAATAGCAATAACATTTAAAATAATTTGGGTTTATATTAGTGCTTGCTAAAAAAAACAAAAAAAACTAATTACCCAAATTTATTAGCTTTTATTTTATATAATATAAATTTTAAATAATTCTTTCCGTAATAGTTTCGTTTTATTGCTATTTTTGCTTTTCAATAAAATGTTATAAATGAAAACAATTCAATTTAGAGAAGCTATTTGCGAAGCGATGAGTGAAGAAATGCGCAGAGATGAGAGCGTTTACTTAATGGGCGAGGAAGTAGCAGAATATAATGGTGCCTATAAAGCATCTAAGGGAATGCTAGACGAATTTGGAGCAAAGCGTGTTATCGATACTCCCATTTCAGAATTAGGTTTTGCTGGTATCGCTATTGGGTCGACTATGACAGGAAATAGACCGATAGTAGAATACATGACCTTTAACTTCTCTCTGGTAGGTATTGACCAAATTATAAATAACGCAGCAAAAATTAGACAAATGTCTGGTGGGCAATTTAATTGTCCTATTGTTTTTCGTGGGCCTACAGCTTCGGCGGGTCAATTAGGAGCGACACACTCGCAAGCATTCGAAAGTTGGTTTGCAAATACGCCAGGATTAAAAGTGGTTGTACCATCAAATGCTTACGATGCCAAAGGACTTTTAAAATCGGCTATTCGCGATGACGATCCTGTAATTTTTATGGAAAGTGAGCAAATGTATGGTGATAAAAGCGACGTGCCAGAAGGAGAATATACAATTCCTTTGGGTGTTGCTGAAATTAAAAGAGAAGGGACCGATGTTACCATTGTTTCTTTTGGAAAAATTATTAAAGAAGCTTACATTGCTGCTGAAGAATTACAAAAAGAAGGGATTTCTTGTGAAATTATCGATTTAAGAACAGTACGACCTTTAGATAAGAAAACAGTTTTAGAATCGGTTAAAAAAACGAATCGTTTAGTGATTTTAGAAGAAGCGTGGCCTTTTGGAAACGTCTCGACAGATTTAGCTTATAGTGTACAATCTGAAGCATTCGATTATTTAGATGCTCCAATTGTGAAAATTAATACAGCAGATACACCTGCTCCATATTCATCAGTTTTATTAGCCGAATGGTTACCAAACCACGAGGAAGTCATTAAAGCAGTGAAGAAGGTGATGTATAAATAATAGTGAAATAATAACGTTATGAAACTTCATTAGCCCTTTCGTTGATGAAGTTTTTGTGTTAAAACCTCTATATGAATTATAAATTAATAGTCTTTTTTTTTCTTTTAAGCAGTCTTTCTGTTTATTCGCAAATAAAAATTAGTGGTCACATTTATGACGAAGCCAATGAGCCCATTGCTTATGCCAATGTCTTTTTTCAAGGCACAAGTATTGGAACCATTTCCGATGAAAACGGTACCTTTTATTTAGAAGATTACAATGACCACGATACCGTAATCATATCTTTTGTGAGTTACGAAACCCAGACTATTCCTTTAACCCAAAAGGTAAACTATAATTTCGATATTGTTTTAAAAGAAGATGTAGCAGCGCTGCAAGAAGTGGTTATCATTTCTGGTAAGCAACCCAAAAAAAATAATCCAGCTATTGATATTTTAAGAAAAATATGGGCTAACAAACGTCAAAACGGACTTAAGCAATACAAGCAGTATAAATACGATAAATACGAAAAAGTAGAATTCGACTTAAATACAATCGATAGTGCCACTATTAATAGTAAACTATTTAAAGGTATGGAGTTTGTTTTCGATCAAGTGGACACTTCCAAAGTAACGGGTAAAACGTATTTGCCAATGTTCATTAACGAGTCGTATAGCGAGGTGTATGGTGATAATGTTAGTAATGAGAAACGAAATGTTTTAAAAGGAAACAAGAATTCAGGGTTTAGTAATAATCAAATCATTATCGATTTTATAGACGATTTGTACTCCGAATTTGATATCTACGATAACTATCTAAAATTTTTCGATAAGAGTTTTACAAGTCCGTTATCGCGAACAGGAATTAATACGTATAACTATGCGTTGGCCGATAGTGCTTACATAGACAATAAATGGTGTTATAACATTATTTATTACCCAAGGCGTAAGAACGAACTGACTTTTAAAGGGGATTTCTGGGTAGCAGATACCACATTTGCTATAAAAGATATTAACTTACAAGCCTCAAAGAGTGCCAATATAAACTGGGTAAAAGAGATTTACATTGAACAAGAGTATGAGGTTTTAAACGACTCTGTGTTTCTTATAAAACGCGATTACTTTATGTCGGATTTTGCCTTTAATAAAAAGGAGAAATCGCAAGGCATTTACGGTAAGCGAACAACGCTTTATAATAATTACGAGTTCGATAAGAAAAAAGATCCAAAGTTTTATAAAGAGAAAGTGTATAGCTTTAATGAAGATTTATACAATCAAGATGAAGCCTTTTGGGACGAAAACCGAATGGAATCGCTAAGTAAAGATGAAAAAGGCGTGTACACGATGCTGGATTCTTTAAAGAAAACCAAAAAATTTAAGCGTTTATACAACATCGGAAGCATTTTGGCGTCCGGTTATATCGAGTTCGATGAATTAAATTTGGATTACGGTTCGGTGTTTTCAACTTTTGGTTATAATGAGGTTGAAGGTGTAAGATTACGAGCTGGCGGACGCACGTATTTCGGACAAAACGATTTATGGCGTGTCGAGGGGTTTACCGCGTATGGCTTTAAAGATAATAAGTTTAAGTACGGTATTTCTGGAAAATGGCTTATCGATAAAAAGAACAGGTTTATAATATCTGGAGGTAATCGACGTGATGTCGAGCAAATAGGAGCCAGCCTTACCACGTCTACCGATGTGCTGGGTCGCAGTTTGGCCTCATCATCTGTAATAGGAACAGGAGCCAATGATAAACTAACAAACGTAAACTTAACCACTATGGCTTTTGAAGCAGAACCGTTAAGAAATCTCGTTATGCGCGTAAGCGGTACATATAGAACTTTAGAGTCGGCATCGCCTACCTTTAGTTTAGATTATTATACTGATACGGCACAAACAATGACGAAATCGGAAATTAAACAATACGAAACGGCATTCTCGGTATCGTATTTTCCAAAACGGGAAATGACGGGTTTTGGCGTAGAACGTCGTGTTAAAAATTCAGATTTTCCACGATTATTTGCGCAGGTAACTCGTGGTGATAAAGGCGTTATCAATAGTGATTTCGATTATACAAAATTACAATTTTCCTATTTACAACCATGGGCGCTTGGTGCTTTTGGCCGCTTAACAACCACTATAGAAGTGGGTAAAACTTATGGCGATGTTCCTTTAGGTTTAATGAGTGTTGTGCCAGGTAACCAGACGTATTTCTCCATTTACAATTCATTTTCACAGCTTGATTATTACGAGTTTGTTACCGATGAATATGCGACGCTTCACGTTGAGCATAACTTTAACGGACGCCTATTTTCGAGAATACCGTTGCTAAAAAAATATAATTTAAGAGCTATTGTTGGCTTTAGAGGTGTTATTGGTGATATTTCAGAGGGCAATAGAGCGCTTAATGCGTCAGGGTTAACGTATGTAGCACCAAATAAGGAGGCGTATTATGAATATAGCGTTGGTATTGGAAATATTTTTAAAATCTTTAGGTTAGATTTTAATTTTAGAGGTAATTATTTAAATGAAAATCTAAATCCAGAGGCGAGACCGTTTGGTGTTACCGGAAGTTTTGGCTTTTATTTCTAAGTGGAAGTCGCTAAGGGTTTTTAGCTTAAATCAGAAAATTCAAATTTTAAAAACTAACAGCTGTCATTGTCAAAAAGAAATGATCACCCTTTTTTAGGAGCATATAACAACGAATAATAATTCGTAGACTAATCTATAAACGGCTCTCAAATTGGTTTTGTATGCTGTTTTCTTGTTTTGCAGTGAAAATGTAGAAATAAGTCTATAAATTTTTAAAAATCAAGAGCTCATAGCGTAAACAAAGTAACTATTTCTTGTTAAAACTTAAATGTTTGAGTATTTTTGCAGGCTGAAAACGCCACTTTAGCTTAAAAGTGGGGTAGAAAAAATCAAAAGTAATAAACAATAAAATATGAGCCCAAAAGGAAAATTAACGTTCGACGTTTTAATAGAAATACCAAAAGGAAGTAGAAATAAATACGAATACGATTTCGAATTAGGAAAAATTCGTTTCGACCGTATGTTGTACTCTTCAATGATGTATCCTGGAGATTATGGGTTTATTCCAGAAACTTTAGCCTTAGATGGAGATCCTTTAGATGTTTTAGTAATGGGTGCTGAGCCAACATTTCCAATGTGTGTAATGGAGGTTAAGCCAATAGGAGTATTCCATATGGCAGACGAAAAAGGACCAGACGAAAAAATAGTGTGTGTGCCAGTAAGTGACCCAATCTGGAATAGCTACAACGATTTAGAAGATTTAAACCCGCATAGAATAAAAGAAATCACTCACTTTTTTCAAGTATATAAAGATTTAGAAAAGAAAATAGTAGACGTTGGTGGATGGGGAGACGCAAAAGAAGCTTACGCTATCCTTGACAAATGTGTAGATCGTTACGAAAACAGTGAACACAAAACGAACGGAGACTTTAAAATATAAAGACATAAAAACCCTTCAACATTAAAATTGAAGGGTTTTTTCTTTTAAATAATTATTAAGTAAGCCTCTAAAATTAACTTAATAATTTAATTTTGCCATTACAACTTTACTATATTTGTGCTGTGATACAACTAGGAACTTTTTTATTTATTAGCGGGGCAGAGATTGCGATTATTGCTTTAATAATCGTTATGGTTTTTGGTGCCGATAAAATACCCGAAATAGCCCGTGGTCTTGGCAAAACTATGCGTACTCTAAAAGACGCAACGAATGGTATTAAAAGTGAAATCTCTAAGAGTGCAGAGAACCATGGTATCGATACAAGTATTACCAAAGACATTAATTCTGAAATTACAAAAGTGAAGGACGAATTGGAAGAATTTACAGGATCGGTAAGACGAAAAATGTAATTTCTATTTCTAAAAGGGTGTTTTATCTATTTTTTATAAAATTTATTAAAAAAATGTTAATTATTTAATATCTTGATAATCAATCCATCAAAGAGATATAAAATGAGAAGAAAACATTTTAAATTACTAATGCTACTGTTAGTAATTATTTCATCCTGTTCTAAAGATGAAGTAATAACCCTTCAAGAAGAAGAACGACAACAAGTCAATGCGCAATCCAAACCTTTATCGGTGGACGAAATTAATGCATACATTGAAGACCAATTGAGCCGTAAACAAACCTTCGATTGGGAATCTACAAGCGATCATCTGCTTTGGAGTGCTGTATACCACGGTAATAATATTTTAACTATCGGTTATGGTAACGAGGGACAAAGTTTTAGCGAACAGCGGTCATCGGCCTTAGAAACCATAAAAGACAAAATTTTAAAACGTGTTGAAGCTTCGGAGTCGTACAAACGCGGAAAAGAAACCGTCGTCGAACACGATATTATAAATGTTATGGACGTGAAAGTGGAAAGCTTCGCAACCATTAAAGAGTTACGTAAAACAAAAGGTATTCGCTATCTAGAGCCTAATGGTTATAACCAGTACGCGATGCACACAGCGTATAAGTCTAGCTCAGGATGTAGTAAAAATGGAGAATCTATAAATACTGCACATTACACTACAATTGCTCCTAATAATGCACAGGTGTCTTGGCATTTTTACAAACATAATATTCCTCAAGCCTGGAACTATAGTACGGGAGCGGGTATAACGGTTGGTTTAATCGATACCGGAGTGTCTCAGTCACAATCTTTATTAAATACGGCTGGTTTTAACGACGGATATTCTAACGGGCGTTTCGTTCAAAAATATGGCACCTTCATCGATTCTAATTGGTGGTGGTCAAATAACTACGATGGGCCGCACGACAAATGCGGTCATGGTACAGCTATGGCATCTGCTCTTGCGGCACCAAGAAATGACAACGGTTTGCCGGTTGGTGTTGCTTATAATTCAAATTTAGTAGCGTATAGAGCGACAGAAGACGTGCTTTTAAACGATTATCACGAGCGTAAAGGTGTAAGTGCTGCTTTAACAGAATTGGGAAATAGGAGTGACGTAAAAATCATATCTATGTCTATTGGTTATGTTTGGTCTATTGGTAATATTAAAGACGCTGTAAAATATGCACATAGTAAAGGTAAACTAATTTTTGCTGCAGGAGGCACATCGACAAGTTTTACAAATGGTTATGGAGTTATTTTTCCGGCGACTATGAGTGAAACTGTGGCTGTAACTGGAGTAACAGATGGAACTAGCTACCAACGATGCGATGTTTGCCATAGTGGCGCTAAAATCGATTTTACGATTGTTATGGAAGGACAAAATAACACCAGTAAAGCACCTCCAGTTTTAGGGTTTTATAACAACGAACGTCGTTATACAGGCGGTTCGTCTGTAGCCACCGCAACAACTGCGGGAATAGCTGCTTTAGTGTGGTCTAAACACCCTAATTGGACACGTACACAGGTTTTAAATAAGTTAAAACAAGCGTCAGAATTTTATCCAAATCGAAATTCAAATTTTGGTTATGGTAATATCGATGCACTACAGGCTGTTCAGTGAGAGACACTATTTGAAAAAAAATGAATCAATCATAAAAAAAAACCTCTTCCGTAATGAAGAGGTTTTTTTTATAGTGTATAATTAGAAGTGTGCGATTAAAAAGAATACAATCTCAACACGCCTTCCAAAAGAATTGACGCCACTTAATTTTTAAAGGCGCTTTGCTTTCAAGTTCTTATCTTAAGAAGCTAGCGCGTTATCTTTCCTTTTAAAATCAATCTGTTTTCTAGATAATTCATATCACGTTAGGATTCTTGATTCTAAAAGTGTAGCGGCCTTGCGTTATTTAACGGCGAATAATGGCTACCTTCTTCTACTAATCGTTAATCCGTCGCGAATAGGTAGCAGTACCGTTTCCACGCGATCGTCTTCTTTAAGTAAAGTATTATACTCTAAAACGGCTTTCGTCATATTGTCTTTAGGATCCAAAGGTTCAATCACTTTACCGCTCCATAACACGTTATCCGATAAAATAATACCTCCAGGGTTTAACTTATCAACGATTAAATGAAAGTAGTTACTATAATTGTCCTTATCAGCATCTATAAAAACCAAATCAAAAGTCTTCTCTAAAGTGGGTATAATATCTAATGCATTGCCTAGATGCTGAAAAATTTGAGAACCAAAATCAGACGCCTCAAAATACTTTTTTTGAAAATCTAAAAGCTCTTCGTTAATATCAATAGTGTCTAACGTGCCGTCACCGTGTAGTCCTTCGGCTAAACATAATGTCGAATACCCCGTAAACGTTCCTATTTCAAGAATGTGTTTCGGCTTAATTAATTTCGAAATCATACTGAGCACACGCCCTTGATACGGGCCGCTAGACATTCGGGGCTGTAATATTTTTTGAAAAGTTTCCCGTGTTAATTGTTGTAATAATAGGGGCTCATTTTCAGAATGTGCTACGACATAATCATCTAGTCTTTCGGGTATAAAATGCATTAATTACCTAAAATTCTGTCCATTAATTTTTTCTTTTCAGCCTCGTCATCACCGCATAGCCAGCGTACCACATTGTCTTCCCAAATCGCATCATAATCCGTTTGGTCAATAATATCGCGTTCTATCGCTAAATCTAATATTTTCCCTGGGTAAGACGATTGCTGAGCACTTTCCATTTCCCCTAAAGGATACGGATCGTCTAACCCCATAATAACTTGTTTCGATCCTTGATTACCTAATAGCAGCTCTAAAGAACCCGTATCGTGGACTAAAGTGTCGAAGAATATGTTTCTATGGCCAACAGCTTTACGCGGGTGGTGTTTCCCTTCAAATAAATCGGGTCTCCCATCAAAACCTTGAATACGGCGGCCTAAATTAATTTGTGCCAACTGTCCACCGTGAGCGAAACACGTTCTCATATTTGGAAATTTATCCTGATAACCATTTAAGGTTAAAAAGTGATAGGCATCAGCACATTGTGCCAACATCCATATCAAGTGAAAACGCCAAGAGGTGTTTTCTAATTTTATAAATTTCTCACCATCGTACGGGTGGATCTCAACTGCCAAATTATACTTGTTAGCCAGTTCAAAAATAGGCTCATTTTCCTCGTCAAAAATACAACGCCATGTTCCAATCGTATCCATATAGTGGGTTGGTAAACATAGTAAACGCATATCTAATTCTTCCACACAACGCTCAATTTCCCAACATGCACCGCGAACAAAACCAGGGTGTACTACAAAACCGCAAGTAAATTTACTCGGATTTTCGCGTTGTACTTTAGCATTAAAATCGTTCTGAAAACGCAAGGCTTGCTTCATTTCTTCAACACGCAAACCATTACCATACAATTGTGATAAGTTTAAAATAACCGCATGGTCAATTTTAAAACGCTCCATCCATGCTAACTTTTCATCCAAGAAAAAACTAGAATCTGTTACCGGTCGGCTCCAGTCTTTTTGAAGCATAAATTTCCGATCATTATCTACCCAAAAAATCTCTTTATCCTTCATAAATTGAGGAATCTCTTCCGGATAAGGTAGGAGGTGAGAGTGGCCGTTGATTCTAAGTTTACGTTTCATAGTTCTGGTCCTGAGAGGTCAGGAATCTTTAATGGTTTTTTCTGTAAAACAGAAAGTAAATTTGTATTTGGTTTCGTAGTGTTTTTAAAAAAGTAACACCGTATTTATTCTATTTTTACTTGTTTTGGTGGTTGCATCGTTTCGCCACAATTTGGACACAAACGCTTGTCTTTATCACTATAATATTTATCGAAAATTTTAGGCATATCCGTTTCAATATTTTCTACCGTAAAATCTTCTTCATATAATTTTGTAGTACAATTTTCGCAAAACCAAAGTAAGGCATCGCGCATACCTTCTGGGCGCTTGTATTCTATAACGAGTCCTACTGTATTGGCTTCTCGTTGCGGGGAATGCGGTACTTTTGGAGGTAACAAATAAATATCACCTTCTTTAATATGCACATCTTTTGGTGTACCATTATCAATAATTTTAAGCACCATATCACCCTCAACTTGATAGAAAAACTCGGGTGTTTCGTTATAATGGTAATCCTTTCTACTGTTTGGTCCGCCAACAACCATTACAATAAAATCACCATCCTTCCACACTACTTTATTACCTACTGGCGGTTTTAAAAGGTGTCTGTTTTCTTCAATCCAAGCCTTAAAATTTAAAGGCGATACTAAATTACTCATGGTTTTATATTTTTGTGCGTTTCCCTATCGGGGCAGGCTTTCCGCTATATCTTTTTATAGACATTCTGCATTTGCATAAGGTCTATAAAAAGGATGCCGCATCAATCCTTAACGCAGATTTCGATATTAAAATTAAGCATTATTCTACACATCAAAAAAAGAATGTCGTTGCTTTTATAACGATTTTGTTCTTCCACCGTCAACAGGAAGATTAATACCGTTTATATAACTTGCGGCTTCACTAGTTAAAAACGTAACCGCATTGGCAATTTCTTCAGGTTTAGCAAAACGTTTTGCAGGCACAGCACTTTTCATCGCATTGCTTGCAGCGTCAATACTAACACCTGTTTTGGCTGCTTTATTTTTTATAATTTCTTCTAAACGCTCCGTTCCTGTAGCGCCCGGTAATACATTATTCACCGTGATGCCAAAACCACCAAGCTCATTGGCTAACGTTTTACTCCAACTAGCAACTGCACCACGAATGGTGTTACTAACGCCTAAACCGTCTAAAGGTTGTTTTACCGACGTGGAAATAATATTTACGATACGACCGTAACTTTCTTTTTTCATAAACGGTACTACTGCTTGCGCTAAAACGTGGTTACATTTTAAATGTTGCGTAAAGGCACTTTCAAACTCAGCTAATTCCGCCGAAAATACGGGACCTCCTTTTGGGCCTCCAGTATTATTTACTAAAATATGAAATCCGTGATTCGCTTTAACATACTCAGAAACCTTTGTTTTTAAGGTCTCAGGATTAGAAAAGTCGGCAACAATATAACTATGGTTTCTATGCTGAGGTAATTCGGCTAAAACAGCTTTCAATTTGTCTTCATTTCTCGCAATTAAAGTCACGTTTACACCTTCTTCAGCTAAAGCCATAGCCGTTGCTTTTCCTATTCCTGCTGTGCTTCCGCAAACCAATGCGTTTTTATTATTTAAGTTTAAGTTCATTTTTTTTGTAATTTATTTTTTCAAAAGTAGCCTCTCGACTGCATTCGAGGGTGAAATTTGAATGCATTATAATTTCGTTTCGTTGACCGTTCCAACGCAGTCGAGACCGGGTTGATTTCTTATATTTATTTTTCTAATATTTAATACACACATTCTTCGCTTCGGTGAAAAACCGCAGGGCTTCAAAACCACCTTCGCGGCCAACACCACTTGCTTTTACACCACCAAAAGGGGTGCGTAAATCGCGCATCATCCACGTGTTTACCCAAACAATACCGGCTTGTAATTGGTTACTTAATTGCATTGTGCGTTTCAAATTGTTGGTCCATAGTGTTGCCGATAAACCGTATTTTACTTTATTGGCCATTTCAAGAACTTCCTCTTCAGTAGTAAAAGGCATAATGGTAACTACAGGCCCGAAAATCTCTTCTTGATTGACACGGCAGTCGTCCGTAGTAACCTCGATAACAGTAGGTTCTAAATAATAGCCGTTTTCGTAGCCTTTTACCGTGACTTTATTACCACCACAAAGTATTATACCATTTTCTTCTTTAGCGATAGCAATATAACCCATTACTTTCTCCAAATGCGATTTAGAGACTAAAGCACCGATATTTGTTGACTCCTCAGACGGGTGACCTACTTTTAAAGCGGATACTTTTGCTACAAAATCTTTTTTAAATTGCTCATAAATGGAAGCTTCCACAAAGATGCGGCTTCCACACAGGCAAATTTGTCCTTGATTGGCAAAGGAAGAGCGTACTGTTGTATTCAGCATATCGTTATAATCGCAATCTGCAAAAATGATATTTGGGTTTTTCCCGCCTAATTCTAAAGATAGTTTTTTAAACATCGGGGCAGCTACTCTCGCAATATGAGCACCAGTTTCTGTGCCGCCTGTAAATGAGATCGCTTTAATATCTTTATGTTCTACAATAGCTTGACCTGTGGAAGTACCTAAGCCATGCACAATATTTAAAACACCTTTTGGTAGCCCAGCTGCGTTACAGATCTCTCCCAGTAAATAAGCGGTCATTGGTGTAACCTCACTAGGTTTGGCTACAACACAATTTCCTGCAGCAATGGCTGGAGCGATCTTCCACGTAAATAAATACAAGGGTAAATTCCATGGTGAAATACAGCCCACAACTCCAATAGGTTGGCGTAGCGTATAGTTTACGGCGCCTTGGCCAACACTTTCGTGACTTTCGCTAGCGAACTGGGTGATAGCGTTTCCGAAGAAACGAAAATTGCTCGCTGCTCTAGGAATATCTACAGCCTTAGCAAGACTAATGGGTTTGCCATTATCTTTGCTTTCGGCTGCTGCGAACCGTTGAATATGGGCTTCTAATAATTCTGAAATTTTAATGAGAATACGACTGCGGGTTTCTAAAGTGGTTTTAGACCAACTAGGGAATGCTTGTTTTGCGGCCGTATAAGCTGCGTCAACATCGGTTGTTGTGGAACTCGGTATTTTACCGTATATTTCACCATTTGCAGGAGAATAGTTATCGATCCAATTATTTTCTAAAGGATCTTGAAATTGCCCGTTGATGTAGTTTTGTATAGTCATTAAAATTATGATTTATATCTAAATATTTATTGAAATATATTATTTTAATCCTTTAGCTTTCTTTTAAATAGCCTTTATGATTACACCAGAAAATCTTTTTTCTATAATCCTATTTGGTTTTTCATTTTTCACGTTTCTTACCGGATATTGGTTTAAAAAATACACACCACAATCAGTGAATTGGTTTTACGGCTTTATCACATAGAACCCAATGAAAAGTCAACTGCATTGGGACTTTGCTCATTTGTATTCTAATAAATTATTTATTAAATATGACCTATTACTATTTATTTTAGGGTGTATAGGTTTGTTTATAAACCTCGGTGAAGTAATAGGGCCGTCCTTAGCTATTCCATTTTTTATAATGGGATCCTTTTATGTTATTTATAGAACCGAAAAAGCCCTCATTAAAAAATTTAATTCTTAAGATTCTTTTTTCTTATAAGCCATCACTTTAATTTCTACCACCAAATCTGGATGTGGTAATTGATGTACAGCAACTGTGGTTCTTGTTGGGCCGTCTTCTTTGTTAAAAAACGCTCCGTACGCTTTATTATAACCTGCAAAGTCATTCATATTAACAAGAAAGGAGGTGACATCGACAACATCTTTTAATGTTGCTCCTTCTTTCGCTAAGTTCTTCTCTATGTTTTTTATAACCTCACGCGTTTGTACTTCGGCATTTAAGTGTTTAGTGCCCATTTCGTCAATAATATCTACACCAGCGATTGTATTATCTGCTCGGCGAGAACTGGTACCAGAAACAAATATGAAATCGCCTACGCGTTTTGTGTGCGGATAAGCACCTCTTGGTGTTACTATTTTTGTCTCGTTTGAAGCTGAAGCTTCTGTGTGTTGATCTTTCATTATATATTATTTTAAACCAGCAACTCTATCGTCTTCTAGAATGTTATTGGTTTCTTTTTGTACGTTTTGTAAAGTTTGTTTAAGAGTATCAGGCGATAAATCTAAGGGTGTTTTTATGACCTTATCCGCAAGCATATTTAAAATTGCTTTGTCTTGTGCGCGACCTCTTAACATCGCTTCACGATATCCTATTTTTTCATTGAAAGTCACTAAAGAATATTTTGAAGAATAGTCGTTAGGGAATTGTTTTTCGAAAGCCATTTCCAAACTTCTTTTTTCTCTAAAATCTGTGTGATTGACGTGACCTTTCATTTCGTGAAAGTTGTCTATAGCTAAATCGGCAATAGCATCGGTATCTTGTTTTCTCGATTTCTCGAAAGCTTCAAAAACACGTTCCCAAGTGGTGAAATCTAGATCTAAAAATTTATCAAATTCTACAACATCTTCAAAAGACGCGTTCATACCTTGTCCGTAAAACGGAACAATAGCATGCGCGGCATCGCCTAATAAAATTGTTTTTCCTTTATAATGCCAAGGTGAACATTTAACAGTGCCTAGTGGAGCTGTCGGGTTTTCGAAAAAGTCATCGATGAGGTTCGGCATTAATTCTAGAGCATCTTTAAAATATTTTTCAAAGAATTCTAAAACACGCTCTTTAGTGGTTAAGTTATTAAAGTTGTAGTCCCCTTCCGCGTAGCTTAAAAATAGAGTAACAGTAAAACTACCATCTAAATTTGGTAATGCGATAAGCATAAAATCGCCACGCCCCCAAATATGCAATGCATTTTTATAGGCTTTATAGCCGTTATTTTCGGCTGGTAAAATGCTTAATTCTTTATAACCGTGCGTTAAATAATCTTGCGAAAAACTAAATAAAAACTTATTTTCTAGATAGTAATTTTTTCTAAGGGCAGATCCTGCGCCATCGGTACCAAAAATAACATCTGCGGATTGGGACGATTCTTTTTTAGTTTCGTAATTATAAAAATGTGACGTTGCATTTTCGAAATCCACAGAACGACAGTCGTAATTAAAATGTAAGGTAACGTTCGGTAACGCTTCCGCTTCATCCAATAATAAACTATTTAAATCACCACGAGAAATAGAGTTAATGTACTCGTGTTCGCGTCCACTGTATGGTGCCAAAACGGTGTTACCTTCTGTATCATGAAGCATACGTCCATTCATAGGAATACAAAATGGTTGTACTTTATCTTGAATGCCTACCAAATCTATTGCTGCAAAACCGCGATCTGAAAGCGCTAGGTTTATAGAACGTCCAGCAGAAATATCTACTTTTCGTAAGTCGGGGCGTTTTTCGAAAACGGTAACGTTGTAACCACGTTGACCTAATCGTAAAGCTAATAAAGAACCACAAAGTCCTGCGCCTATTATCTGTATGTTTTTTTCCTTAATCATTTAAAATAGTTTTCAGTTTTTCAACCATTAAATACACATCTTGATACGTGTTGTAAAACGGTATTGGAGCACAACGAATAACGTCTGGTTCTCTCCAATCGCTAATCACTCCCGCAGCCGTTAATTTATCGTGTAGTGAACGGTCTGCATTTTTTACCTGAATAGATAATTGGCAGCCACGCGCGTCTGGATTACTTGGTGTTATTATTTTAATATCTGAATTGTTTAATTGCTGAATTAAAAACTCGAAATAACCTGTAATAAGTTTCGATTTCTTAATTAGTTTTTCCATTCCTACCCCGTTAAACATATCGGCAGAAGCTTTTATAGCGGCCATTGATAGAATAGGAGGGTTGCTTAACTGCCAACCTTCGGCACCAGCAAGTGCCTCAAATTCGCCACGCATATTAAAACGTGTTTCTTTGTTGTGGCTCCACCACCCTGTAAAACGGTTTAAGTCTTTGTTGTGGGCATGTCTTTCATGTACGAAGCATCCGCCTAGACTTCCTGGGCCAGAATTCATATATTTATAGGTACACCACACAGCAAAATCAGCTCCCGAATCATGAAGATTAAGGGCGACGTTTCCGGCGCCGTGTGCACAATCAAAACCAACCTTACAGCCGTGTTTGTGTGCTAAAGCCGCGATGCGTTTTAAATCGAAGTATTGCCCCGTGTAATAATTTACACCACCAATCATTACTAAAGCAATAGCGTCACCTTGCGCTTCTAAAATAGCTTCTAAATCTTCGTAACGTGCTAATTCTTCCCCTTTACGAGGCGCCCAAAGGACTAAATCTTCTTTATCGTCGTAACCGTGATGGCGTAATTGAGATTCTACGGCATATTTATCGCTAGGAAACGCATCCGACTCGATTAAAATTTTGGAACGTTTTGGGGTAGGTTTATAAAAGCTAACCATCATAAAATGAAGATTTGCCGTAAGGGTGTTCATAATTACCACCTCTATAGGTTTAGCGCCAACCACTTTTGCCATACTTTCGGTTAAAAATTCGTGGTAGGCAAGCCAAGGGTTTTTAGCATCGGTATGCCCTTCAACACCAAGATTTGCCCAATCTTCGAGCTCCTGATTAATGTAGTCTTTGGTTGCTTTTGGTTGTAAACCTAGAGAATTTCCGCAGAGATAAATAAGTTCGTTTCCAGTTTTATCTTTTGGTATATGGAATTGGTTTCTATAGTGGGCTAGTTCGTCTTCTTTATCTAATTGCTTAGCGTAATCAAGACCTAATTTGTAGTTGGACAAAATGTGTTATTTTTTGGTTTCCAACAAAAATAAGGATTAATAATTTAGTAGAGAAGCAATTTTAAATTTCTAAAGCGATTTAGAAATCACCTTAATATTGGTGAAGTTTAGGTTCCAGTTCTCACCCGATTTCTTATGAGATTTCGCTATTTTTAAGCCGCCAAAAGTCTCGTAATCTTCCCAAGTCGTCGCCATTGTTGGTTCTGCACTATTGCCTCTTCTATAGATCCATTCTTTAATTAGGTAGTCGTCACCGTAGAAAATATCGTAGGCATCGCCAGGGGTGTAACCACCATTATTAGAATAGGTTAAAGTGATTTTATTTAAAGTGTTATTACTAATTGGAGCGACTTCTTTTGTAGGCTCAGAGACCGACGTGCCTTCGTCCCAAACTAAATTAAAAGGCGCTAGCAACCAATATTTATCGTTTATAAAACCCTTGTCTATTGTCATCGCTAAACTGTCTACAGCATTTCGGTTATAACTTATAGTGTTTTCAGTGTTTTTTATAAGTTCTACTTTATTTTCTTTTGGGAACCATTTCCATTGGCGTTCAAAATGCGTAGAATCTTTATCCACATTAAATGTAAATTGAATTTCGGTAACAACATCCCAATGGTCATAGCCGTGTGCATTCGCGATTTTTTCTGCAATAGATACTTCTTTTACAACAGTTGTTTCTGTTGTAACGTCACTTTGTTTTTCGTTTTTGCAAGATGAAATGATAAGAGCGAGGCAGAAGATAAAAATATATTTAGACATAATGTGAAGTGTTTTTTGTAAAATTAATAAATATTGCTAAGTTATAAACATATTGTTACGATTTTGTGTAAAACAGAAAGTGCTCTTACCAGTGGTAAAAGCACTTCAAATATATATAGGCGCACGAAGCGGAATAGTTGTTTAATAGATATACGAGTAAAAGAGGTAACTTGGATGTTTCAAAGCGATAATAATGGATGATTTAACAAAATATTTTGAAACCAATAAGGCCAATTGGAATGCAAAAGTTAAGGCCCACGCTACCTCTAAGATGTATAATTTAGGCGCTTTTAAAAAAGGGAAATCGTCGTTGAAGTCTTACGAGTTAAATGCTTTGGGAGATGTGTCTAATAAGAGTTTATTGCATTTACAATGTCATTTTGGTCAAGATACATTAAGTTGGAGTCGCTTAGGGGCAAAGTGTGTTGGCGTTGATTTAAGCGATGAAGGCGTAAAATTAGCACAACAATTAAATGAAGCGCTTAAACTTGATGCGCAATTTGTTTGTTGTAATGTCTTAGAAACCTCTCAATATGTAAGGGAAACATTTGATATTGTATTTACAAGTTATGGTGTTATTGGCTGGTTGCCAGATTTAAAACCGTGGGGACAAATGATAGCGGAACGCCTAAATACGGGAGGTACATTTTATATGGTAGAATTTCATCCTATAGCGTGGATGTTCGATTATTTAAAAGGACAACCAGTACTGAAATACGGCTATAGGCAAGTTGAGGTTATTTACGAAGAATATGAAGGGACTTACGCCGAACCCGATCATAAAATGGTTAGTAAAGAATATTGCTGGAACCACGGTTTAAGTGCGGTTGTAAACGCTTTATCTGATGCAGGTTTACATATAGAATATTTAAATGAATACAATGAAACGCCATATAACGTTTTACCCGATTTGCTGAAAACAAAATCGGGTAATTATAGTACTAAAGACAAACTGTATCCGTTAACTTTCGAAATTAAAGCAACAAAACCTTAATGATTTTTCTTTAAAATAGCGGGCATTTTTGCTTGAAATTTCTTTAACCGTGGTACCGAAACATTTTTAATGTAACCGTTATTAGGGTTTAGTTTTTCGTAGTTTTGGTGATAGCCTTCAGCTTTCCAAAATTTTTGAAACGGGTAGACTTCCGCAGCTACAGATTTTCCTAATTGTTTAGATAAGGCTTCTTTTTTACGTTGTATGAGTTCTTTCTGAATACTATTCTGATAAAAAATAATTGAACGGTATTGCGAACCGTTATCGGGCCCTTGCCCGTTAACTTGTGTCGGGTTTTGAGAGGCAAAATAAACCTCTAGCAGCGTTTCAAAACTAACGATTGTAGGATTGTAAATAACTTCTACCGCTTCCGCGTGGCCCGTTCTGCCGGTGTTGCTGGATTCGTAGGTTGGGTTTGCTGTGTGACCGCCAGCGTAACCGCTTATTACTTCGCTAACACCAGTTACGCTTTCGTAAATAGCTTCTACACACCAAAAACATCCGCTAGCAAAATAGGCGCGTTCCATACCATTGTCTGAGGGCACAGTAACGGGGGTGGCCATTTTTAGTTTATTCTGCTTATCTGTTAGTGTCTTGTTTTGTGCTTTATTTTGGCAGCTTAATAAGAATGTAATAAATAATAGGGGCAGTATTTTTTTCATAGTTGGTAATGGATTTAGCTTTTTAGTCGCTGTAAATGGCTAACCCTTAAAATATAAACTATAAAAGTTTGTTAAATAAAAAAAGCCTCTATAAAAATAGAGGCTTTAAGCGTTGTATTGTAATGAATTATAGTTTTTTAAACATTTTCTCCATTTTTTCTTTTTCTTCTTGAGCTAAAATTTCATCGACTAAAATACGTCCAGAATGCTCATCGGTAATAATTTTTTTACGCGATCCTATTTCCATCTGCACTTGTGGTGGAATAGTAAAGTAAGATCCTCCAGAAGCACCTCTTTCAATAGGTACTACAGCTAAACCGTTTTTTACGTTTTTACGAATACGTGTGTAAGCAGCTACTAAACGCTCCTCAATTTTCTTTTTGTATTCCTCAGATTTTTTTATTAGTGCCTCTTCTTCCTTTTCAGTTTCAGATAAAATAGCGTCTAATTCACTTTTTTTATGCTTTAAATGGTCTGCACGTTGGTCAACATGCCCCTTAGTTTTAGCCAGAACTTCTTTTTTCTGTTCTATTTGAGCTCTAAATTCTCTGATGTGTTTTTCAGCTAATTCTATTTCAAGTTCTTGGAATTCTACTTCTTTAGTTAATGAATCAAATTCTCTGTTATTTCTAACATTTTTTTGTTGTTCACTATACTTTTTTATTAATGTTTTAGCTTCTTCAATAAGGTTTTTCTTACCTGTAATATCAGAATCTACAGTGTCTAGGCTTGATTGAAGTTTTTCTAATCTGGTTTTTAATCCAGCTACTTCATCTTCTAAATCGCTAACTTCTAAAGGTAGTTCTCCTCGAACATTTCTTATCTCGTCGATTCTAGAATCGATTAATTGTAAATCGTATAGAGATCTTAAACGCTCTTCTACAGTTACTTCTTTACTCTTTGCCATATTTTAAAAGTACTTAACAGGATTGGTATTTTTGTTCGATAAAACGATTGCAAAATTACTGATTTTTTTTGTAAGATGCGCAACTAAACCGTTTTTTGTGAACTGTTCGCTTTCATAATGACCAATATCGGCTAAAACGAGCTTGTTTTCGGCACTAAAGAAATCGTGATACTTTAAATCGGCCGTTACATAAATATCGGCACCCTGAGCTTTTGCAGCCGAAATAGCAAAGGCTCCCGAACCTCCAAGAACCGCCACTTTTTTAATTGGTTTCCCTAGTAAAGAGGAGTGGCGAATGGTATTGGTCTTCATTTTAGTCTTAAGATAGTCTAGGAAATCTAATTCAGAAAACTCTTCTTCTAAGTCGCCAATCATTCCAATACCAATATGCTGGTTCGTGTTTTCTATGGTGGTTATCTCGTAAGCAACTTCTTCATACGGATGGTTTTTAAATAACGCTGATAGTATCTTCGATTCTAAATGCTTGGCGAATGTTACCGAAATTTGGGTTTCATTTTCAAACTGAGTGATGCCTCGCTCTCCAATAACGGGGTAGGAATTCTCGTTCCCATTAAAGGTGCCAACACCCTCAATATTAAAGCTGCACTCATTATAATTGCCTATGTTTCCTGCGCCAACAGCAAAAAGTGCCGTTCGCAAAGTGGCCGCGTTTTTATGGGGTACAAATGCAATTAATTTTTTTATAGTGTGCCTTTGCGGAATTAAAATCTGTTTATTTTTTAATTCTAATGTATCGCTTATTATGTCATTGACACCGTTTATATGATTGTCTAATGCGGTGTGAATAGCATAAATTGCAATGTTGTTTTTTATGGCTTTTAATACCGTTCGCTCTACATACGATTTTCCGGTAAGGCTTTTTAGTCCTTTAAAAATAATAGGATGAAAGCTTACAATAAGATTGCAGTTGTTATCAATAGCTTCATCAACAATACTTTCTAACGTGTCTAAAGTAACCAAAACGCCTGTTAACTTTTCGTTTTTATCACCCACAAGCAAACCTACATTATCGAAATCTTCGGCATAGGCCAAAGGCGCATAGTTTTCTAAAAGGTTTACAACGTCTTGAATAATCATATTTATTAGTGAATTGATTTAGTAACAAATATAAAATATTTACTTTCGTTGTTACCAAGCAATACTATTTAAATTGGTTTCTTGTTTATGAAATTACTACGTTTTCTTCTCTTCCCTATAATGCCCTTTTATTTCGTTGTCACTTGGCTACGAAATGTGTTGTACGATTATGGTTTTAAAAAATCTAAAAGTTACGATTTCCCTTTGCTTTGTGTTGGTAATTTAAGTGCCGGTGGGACTGGAAAAACGCCAATGGTAGAATACCTGATACGTGTATTAAAAGACGATTTCAAAATCGCGACTTTAAGTCGTGGATACGGTCGGGAAACGGAAGGGTTTGTTCTAGGGGCACTAAAAGATACTGCCAAAACGTTAGGAGACGAGCCGTTTCAGTTTTATAGTAAATTCTCTAAGGACATTCAAGTAGCGGTAGACGCTAACCGACAAAATGGAATTGCCGAACTAAGAGGTGTGCTATCGAAACCTGAAGTTATTATTTTAGACGACGCTTTTCAACATAGAAAAGTAACAGCAGGATTAAATATTTTACTCACCACGTATTCTAATTTGTATTATAAGGACTGCGTATTGCCAACGGGCAATTTGAGAGAACCTAGAGTAGGCGCAAAGCGCGCAAATATTATTGTGGTTACCAAATGCCCTAAAGATATTACAGATGGCGAGAAAGCTAAAATTGTAAAGGAGATTAGCCCAGAAGTGCACCAAACTGTGTTTTTTAGTACCATTGTTTATAGTGAAATGGTGTTTTCGGATGCGGAATCAAGAGGTTTAAAACAGCTTCCAAAATTTACTTTGGTTACTGGTATTGCCAATGCATCGCCTTTAGTCGCTTTTTTAAATGCTGAAGGATTAGCTTTTAAACATTTAGAATTTAAAGATCATTATAGCTTTACAGCAACCGATATAAAAAGCTTTGAAGCTGAAGAGTTATTACTTACTACAGAAAAAGATTTTATGCGTTTAAAAAATAATGAGCGCTTAAAGCATAAATTGTTTTACTTACCCATTGAAGCGCAAATTGATAATTCTGAAAATTTCAATAATTTAATTACAGCTTTCGTAGCCAAATATTAAGCTTCAGGTGTAATTAAAGCATTGTATAATTTCTTTTCGAAATCTTCTTGCTTAAAGGGTTTAGAAATAATATCGGTAAAACCAGCGTCATCAAACTCTTGCATTTTATCTTCTATAGTAACGGCCGTTAATGCGAAAATAGTAAGTTCTTTATCGAATGTGCGTATAATTTTAGTGGCTTCAATACCACTAATTCCTGGCATATGTATATCCATTAAAACAACATCATATTTTGTTGTTTTTACTATGTCTACAGCTTCTTCACCATTATCGACCACGTCGCAATTAAGCTTCATTTTATTCAAAATCTTTTTGGTAATCATTTGGTTAATTTTATTGTCTTCAACCACTAAGATTTTAATTTTTGTAAGATCAATTTCGCTAATATCTTTAAAGTAATTTGTTTTCTTTTCTTTGATAATTTCGTCGGTGTGCTCCATCGGAATATCGAAATAGAAAGTAGTTCCTTTTCCTAAGGCACTTTTTAAGTAAATATTACCTTTTAAAATATCGATTAATCCTTTCACAATAGATAAACCTAAACCAGTACCTCCATATTTCCGATTAATTTGTATTGAGCCTTGAGAAAAGCTTTCGAACATATGGTCTTGTTTCTCTTTACTAATACCTATACCGTTGTCTTCCACCTCAAAACGAATGTTATAGGTGCCATTTTCTTCATTTACTTTCTTTGCGCGTACCCATATATCTCCATCTTTAGTAAATTTTATGGCGTTACCAATAAGATTAATTAATATCTGAGAAATCTTTAACTGGTCGGCATTATAGTTTAAAGGCAGTTCTTTGTCGTAGTCTAAATGAAGTATGATATTATTATCTAATGCCGAATTGTTTAAGGCTGAAATAACGTTGGACATCTTCTTTTTTAAATTGAAAATCTCTGGATCGACATCGACTTTATTCGCTTCAATTTTGTTAATCTGAAGGATATCATTAATAAACGTTAATAGGTACTCACCTGAAAATTTCAAGGATTTTAAATGCGGAATCTGCTCTGGTTTTGGCGATTCATCTAGCAGCATATTTGTTAAGCCTGTTACGGCATACAGTGGTGTTCTTAATTCGTGCGTTACTGTCGAGAGAAAGTTGGCTTTTGTTTTAGAGGCTAACTCTGCATTTTCTTTGGCAATAATTAACTCTGCATTTTTTTTATGTAACACATTATTAGACTTAAGCCTGATGTTATTGTTTTTATAAAGTGACAAGGTTAGCAGCGATAAAATGGTAATAAGTGCAATACTTAAGATAGTGGTAAGCTGGTCGAATGTATTTTTATTAGATCGTTTTTGAATTTCAGCTTCGGTCTCACTGATGTAATCTGTAAAGTTGTTTTTTAACGAAGTACGCCTGTTCTGTGGGTAAAAATAACCGCGCTTTACAGATAATAAAGAATCTGATAAATGGATATACTTTTTTAAATTGTCGTTACTCTTTTGTAAATCTCCTCTTTTCTCGTAGACTTGGCTTAATACAAAATAACTGCGGTCTAAAAGTGATTTATAGTTATTGTTATTGGCAATGTCGTAGGCGATTTGTGCCTTTTCTAAAGCCGCATCCAATTGGTTGGTATGGGTGAGAACTTGTGCCATGTGCAAAGTAGCGCTACACAATAATTTATTATATTGAAATTGTTTTGAAACAAGAATAACATTTTGAAACCGATTCGTGGCTTTCTCGTAATTTTCGAGAGCTAAATATGCTTTTCCTGTGTTTAATTGAGCTTGAGTTTCTAATTTTAATAGATTCTCTTGTTCGTAGAAAGTAGCTGCCGATATAAAGTAATCTAAAGCATTATTGTAATCTTTTATCGATAAATAAACCCTGCCTATAGTGTTGTAGGTGGTTGCTAAATTGGCGTAGTCATTAATGTCCCTTTGAATTTCGATGGCTTTAATAAGCGTTTTAATCGCTTCATCGTTCTCTTCAAAAATGAATTGTAATTTACCTAATTTAGAGTAAATAATTCCTAGACTCTGACTGTTATTGCTTTTTTTAGCGAGAATTAAAGCAGAATCTAAGTTTTGTTGTGCATCAAAAAAATGATAGGTGTCTATATCATTTTGTGCTCTTAAAATAAGTTGATCGGTCTTCACAATAATAGTTTCAGCAATTCTTTCTTGCCCATTGGAAACACTAGAAATGAGGCAAAAAAAAAGAATTATGAATACTGATAACTTATTGGAAATATACATAGGTAGTATGTAGGATTAGTACACAAATATAATTATTTATACTATAAAAGTATTTATTTTCTCGATAAATTGATAATCAAGTCAATTACACGACTTGAGTACCCTGTCTCGTTATCGTACCAACCAATTATTTTTACCATATTTCCTATAACCGATGTCATTTGGGCGTCGAAAATGCAAGAATGTGTATTGCCTACAATATCTATGGAAACAATAGGGTCTTCGGTATATTCTAAAATCCCTTTATACTGATTTTGTGACGCGGTTTTAAAAGCCTCATTTACGTCTTCAATAGTAACTGTTTTCTGCACGTTAAAGGTAATATCTGTTAACGAGCCGTTTGCTACAGGAACACGAATACCGCAGCCACCAATAGCATTGGAAAGATCAGGAAAAATTTTGGTTAACGCTTTTGCGGCACCAGTAGTTGTTGGTACTATCGACTGGCCTGCGGCACGCGCACGACGTAAATCTTTATGGGGTTGGTCGTGTAAACTTTGATCCGTTGTATAAGAATGAATCGTAGTAATGTAAGCTTCATTAATACCGCAAAGTTCTTTTATTACAGCAATCATTGGTGCTGCATTATTGGTGGTACACGACGCGTTAGAGATTATTTTTTCAGAACCGTCAAGGATAGATTCGTTAACGCCTAAAACAATCGTTTTAATGTCGTCAGTTTCTGGCGGAACGGTTAAAATAACACGTCGTGCTCCGTTTTTAATATGGTGTTCTAATACCGCTTTAGTTTTAAACTTTCCTGACGCTTCAATAACAAAATCGACGTTATACGGATTCCAGTTTATATCTTTTGGGTGATTATGGTTAAGTAGTACTGTCTTTCTGCCATTAGCAATAATATGCGAATCGTCGTGCGATACTTCGCCTTTAAAAATACCGTGTATACTATCGTATTTTAGTAAATGACTGAGTGTTTTAACATCCGAAAGGTCGTTAATAGCTACTATATTTACATTCGGGTATTCCTGCAGCAATCTAAAAACGCGACGTCCAATTCTACCAAAACCATTAATGGCAACAGTAATCATATTAATTAATATGTTTTTGAGCTTTGTAAGACGAACGGACTAAAGCACTACTTTCTACATGTCTAAAGCCAAGTTCAAGGCCTATTGTTTTATATTCCTCAAATTGATCAGGCATTATAAATTGCTTAACAGGTAAGTGTTTTTTACTAGGCTGTAAATATTGACCAATTGTTACAACGTCTACATCGTTAGCTCTTAAATCATAAAGCGTTTCAATAACTTCTTCACGCGTTTCACCTAAACCTAACATAATTCCAGATTTGGTACGACGTTGACCTTGTTGTTTTAAGTATTTTAAAACCCCTAGACTTCTTTCGTATTTTGCTTGTATTCGGACCTCACGAGTTAAACGTTTTACGGTTTCAATGTTATGAGAAACCACTTCTGGTGCGACATTAATAATACGATCGATGTGTTTTTCTACACCTTGAAAATCCGGAATTAAAGTTTCCATAGTCGTTTCAGGATTCATACGGCGCACAGATTTTACCGTTTCGGCCCACATTATGCTTCCCATGTCTTTTAGGTCATCTCTATCCACACTGGTTAAAACAGCGTGTTTAATGCCCATAATTTTAATAGAGCGCGCTACTTTTTCAGGTTCGTCCCAATCTACAGTTTCTGGTCTTCCGGTTTTTACACCACAAAAACCACACGAACGCGTACAAACATTACCAAGAATCATAAATGTTGCGGTACCTTCACCCCAGCATTCGCCCATATTTGGGCAACTTCCAGAAGCGCAAATCGTATTTAAGCCATACTTATCTACTAAACCACGTAATTCCTTGTATTTTTTACCTGTTGGTAATTTTACACGTAACCATTTTGGTTTTCTTTTTTGTTCTGGTAATATATTGGAAACTGTTTCGCTTTTCATATATAAAATTTTCTGTCGACAAAGATACAAAGTATTCTATAAACTAGTTATAAAGAATCTCTAAAACTGGTTAGAATTGGTGTGCGTTTGTTTGGTGTACTACGCTTAAATTCTCTAAAGAATTAACGTGTGTGAAAACAGTATATACACTGTTTTTAAGACAAAGAGTCGCTTTTTCTTATAATGTCGGCAAGTAGTTTTTTGGCACGTAATAACTTTACTTTAACATTATTCATAGGTTCGTTAAGTGCGACGCTAATCTCTTTATAACTCAGTTCTTGAAAATACCGAAGATTGATAATTTGTTGATAATGGGGCTTTAACTTTTTAATATCTTTTAAAAGCTTAGCTAAGTTTTGTTCGGTGATTAATTTGTCTTCAGCAGACGGTGATTCGTCCGCCACCAAGTAGACCGTATTGTATTGACTATTGATAATTTTAGAATTGATGGAGGCTTTTTCTTTACGGACTAAATCGATATGAATATTTTTGGAAATTGTAATTAACCAGGTTTTAAAAGTATACGTGTCGTTGTACGTATCAATTTTGTCGAAGGCTTTAGAAAACGTTTGGATAGTAATATCTTCGGCGTCATTTTCGTTCTCAATGCGTTTTAATTGGTAGCCGTACACGTAATCCCAATATTCATTTAATAAAAAATTAAACGCCTTTTGGTTGTTCTGTTTCGCCTTTTTTATGGCTTTTTCTATTTCCAATAGTTTGGTTTTGAAATGAGATTGGCTATAAATATAGTGAATTGAAAAACAATTAAAGAGAGTTCTAAAAAGGGTAATATAATAAGTAAATCGAACTCATTTAATTTCTTAGCAGAAAAACCTATAGCAAAAAACTGAATGACAAATCGGAGTAATATAAGTGCTACTACAAACTGCCAGTAAAAACCAATGGCCAATAATACTATCGAAAATAACCAAAATAGCAATTGAGAGCTGTAAAAAAGTCCTAGCAGGTATTTGTGAAGAGGCTTGTATTTTTTTGCTGTAGATACATGTCGTCGCTTTTGCCTATACCAGTTATTTAATGATGTTTTAGGAATAGAAGAGGTGAAACTATCTTGTGTAAAGCACAAAGTAGTATTCTCTGAAGTGGCCGCTTCATTAATGAATAAATCGTCGTCTCCCGAGCGAATATCAATATGATTTATAAAGCCATTTGTTTTAAAAAATTCTGACCGTTTATAAGCCAAATTACGGCCAACACCCATAAAAGGAATACCAATTTTAGCAAACGAGAAATATTGAATGGCAGTAAGTAACGTTTCGTAGCGAATTACTTTGTTTAATACCGAATTTTTAACTTTATCGTAAGCGCCGTAACCTAAAATAATCGTGTTTTTTTCAGAAAAATGGGCGGTCATATCGCTTATCCAATTCTTCGAAACAGGTTGGCAATCTGCATCGGTGAGCAGCAAATGCTCGTGGGTTGCAGATTTTATACCTAAGGTTAATGCGTATTTTTTTTTACCCCAAAAGGCTTCAGTGTTTTTAACGTTAACAATTTTAATATTGGAGTGGTGCTCGGCAAACGACTCCATTAGTTCTAATGTGTTATCGCTAGAAGCATCATTAATTAACACAATCTGGAAATTAGGGTAATTTTGGTTTAATATGGAGGGTAAAAATGAAGCTAAATTTTTGGCCTCGTTTTTAGCACAAATTAATACCGAAACGGGTAGAGTACTCGGTGTTGTTTGACGCGGTTTATAGAAAGCAAAGCTGCCGAAAACGATACCGTAAAACACAACTTGAATACAAACTATAACGACAAAGCTATAGAATACAATATCAAGTACTATCATTTTGTATTACGAGTGTTGAGGTTCGCTACAGTTTTCGTATTGTTCTGGACTTTTCCCGCAGAAACCACACGATTCACCTTCTTTATTTAACATTGGGTTTTGGCTCGCGCAAGTACCTGCGAATTTACCGTCTTTTTTGGCCCAAATTTTTATGGCAATTCCAGCGACTGCTAGGCTAAGTAATGCTAATGTAATTAAAAATAGTTTCACTGTATTCTCATTTTTTATTAGGTTACAAAGATACTAATTTTATTGTCCTATATATAATAAGAAAGCCACACTTTTTAAGGTGTGGCTTGTTAATTTATTATTAAAAAAACGTCTAGTCGTTTTCGTGGGTGTTAAATTCTATTTCGGCAACAGGCGTTTCGTTGGTAGATTTTAAGCTTCCGCCTTTAGGCTCTATGGTTATGCTTAAACCCATTGTGCCCTCAGAGTAACTTAACTTTTGTAAACGTCTATCGGTTTCACTTAAAATCCCTAGGCTTACCATTTTACCTTGTATGTCTCCCCAGATTTGGTAACATTTTTCGGCAGGTAAGCTTGGTAAAGTCACCACATCTATCACAGATGTTTTGTCTTTAGGATTGATATAAGCCACCGTTTTTAAGTTTTTAGCTCTTCTATTGCCTTTTAGAATGTACTTTTCTGTTTCAGGATTATTAAGCTGTTTAAACTCTAAAGCCAAAGCTTCTAATCTGTCATTGTTCCTTTGTAAATCACTTCTTATATCAAAAAGTTCGTCTACGATTACTTGGTTCTCATTATTTAGTTCCGCGTTTTTATTTAGTAAAAACACAGAGCTACCGGCAAATAGAAACGCAATAATACTAGCGGCAACCGCATAGTTGAACCACGATTTCTTGCTTGTTTTATTTAAAGTTATTACTGGCTTTGTATCTATTTCTTTTAATATAGAATCTAAAATATGGTGTGGCGCTTCTTTAGCATTAACCATAGCAACTAACTCTAAGTTATTTTGAAGTGTTTTGTAAGCGGTTGCAACATCAGGGTGTTCCTTAATGTAACATTCAACCAAAAGTGTGTCTTGTGGAGAGGTTTGGTCTAAAAGATAACGATCTAATAAACCGGATTCTAAAAATGTATTTATTTCAACGTTCATCATTACTACAATTAAGGGTTGTAAATCTTCTTAAGTTCACGTAATCCTATTTTTAACCTTGATTTTATAGTCCCTAAAGGGATTTCTAACTCGTCGCTAGCTTCTTGTTGTGTCATTCCTTCAAAAAACAGCGCATTTATAACTATTTGGTATTTTAAATCGAGAGAACTTAAATGTTTTTTAATGTCTAAGGTGTCTTGATTTAAACAATTGGTGGTTAATTTATATACGTTAGAATCTTCAATTTGGATTTCTTTTTGCGATTTATTGTTTGTAGATCTTACTTTATCAATTGCAGAATTATAAGCAATGCGATAGAGCCAAGTAAATAATTTCGCTTTCTCAGGATTGTAGCTTTTAGCGTTTTTCCACACCTTAATAAAACTTTCCTGTAAGACATCTTGTGCTAAATCATTATCGGAAACCACTTTTTTAATGACTCCTAAAAGGGCACTAGAATAATTGTTATAGAGTAAGGTCATGGCTTTTTTGTCGCCATTTTTAAGCAATTCTACTATTTCGATCTCTAGTGTTGTACTCAAAATTATTGTGTGTATGCGTTAGTTTTAGCGTTTTAAAAGCCGAAAATCTGTGTGTTTATAGAATATTTACTTCAGCTTCTATTGATATATTAAAGATACGATAAATTGTTTTCTGTATTAATTGGGATAAGGCTAAAATATCTTTGCCGTTGGCGCCACCATAGTTTACAAGCACTAAAGCTTGATTTTTATGCACACCATAATTGTTGAAGGTTTTGCCTTTAAAACCGGCGGTCTCTATGAGCCAACCGGCAGGTATTTTTACTTCTGTTTCCGATACTGGGTAACTCGGTATATTTGGAAAGTTATGCTGAAGAGTTTTAAATTCTGACAGTAAAATTACAGGGTTTTTAAAGAAGCTTCCGCTATTTCCAATCTCTTTTGGATTTGGTAATTTGCTTTCTCTAATGGCAATAACGGCCTGAGAGATGGTTTGAATAGTAGGTGATGTTACCCCCATAGTATCGAGCTGTGAGGTTATTGCACCGTAATTTTTTTGTAAAAGGTGCTGCGCTGTCGTTAATTTAAAAACGACACTTATAATAATGTATCTACCTTTGGCTTCCCTTTTAAAAACGGAATTTCTATAGCCGAAATTACACGAATCTTTGGTAAAGGTTTCTACTTTTAAGGTGTTTAAATTTAAAGCTTGGCAAGAACTAAAATAATCTTTTAATTCTACACCGTAAGCACCGATGTTTTGTATAGGAGCTGTCCCTACATTGCCAGGAATGAGCGACATATTCTCTAATCCGCCAAAATCGTGCGTCAGCGTCCATAACACGAATTCGTGCCAGTTTTCTCCCGCTTGCGCTTCAATTAAAACGGTGTCATTTTTTTTTGAAAGGATTGTTTTTCCTTTAATATTAATGTGGACTACTAAAGCATCAACAGGTTTTGTAAGTAGTAAATTACTACCGCCGCCAAGAATAAACTTATTTTGGTATTGATCTAATTTTAAAACAGCCCTTAATTCGTCGAGCGAACGTACCGACACAAAGTGTTTTGCGATTACATCAATACCAAAAGTATTGAAGCTTTTTAAAGATATGTTATCTTGAATTTGCACTAATCTTTATACACTTTAAGGGCTTCTTTTAACAGGTATACTGCTCTTACTAAACTCTCTTGATTAAGTACATAAGCGATTCTTATTTGGTTAGTGCCAACTCCAGGAGTCGAATAGAATCCACCAGCAGGTGCAACCATTACTGTTTCTTTGTCAATCTCGAAATCTTCTAATAACCATTGCGCAAAAGTATCACTGTTTTTAATAGGTAATTCTACGATGCAATAGAAAGCTCCTTTGGGTGTGCCTACTTTAACGCCGTCAATTGTCTTTAATTCTCTAATTAAGACATCTCTGCGTTCTTGATATTCTTCAAGGACATCATCAAAATAACTTTGTGGCGTGTCTAATGCCGCTTCACTTGCAATTTGTGCTAATGTTGGCGGACTTAATCGTGCTTGCGCAAATTTTAAAACGGTTTGGATTACCTCCTTGTTTTTAGAGACTAAACAACCAATTCTTGCGCCACACATACTGTAACGTTTAGAAACAGAATCGATCATTATAGCATGCTCTTCTAGACCAGTCCCTTCCATAATAGAATTGTGCTTTTCGCCGTCGTAGGTAAACTCGCGGTATACTTCGTCTGAAATTAAAAACAAGTCGTGTTTTTTAACAAGATCTGCTAATTGTTTAATTTCTTCTTTCGAATATAAATATCCTGTTGGGTTACCCGGATTGCAAATTAAAATGGCCTTTGTATTTGGCGTGATTAACTTTTCGAACTCTTCAATTGCAGGTAATGCAAAGTTATCCTCAATTTTAGAAATTACAGGAACAATATTAATACCTGAGGCTGTAGAAAACCCGTTGTAATTGGCATAAAATGGTTCTGGAATAATAACCTCATCATCCACATCCATAATACTTCCAAAAGCAAATAATAACGCTTCACTACCTCCAGTAGTTACAATAATATCACTGTGTGTTACATTAATATCATTTTTCGCGTAATATGTTGCAATTTTCTTTCTATAATCTTCAGAACCTTCAGATCGTGTATAGGCTAAAATCTCTAAAGAGTGAACCTTTACAGCGTCTAGAGCGACTTGAGGGGTTTTTATATCTGGTTGACCAATATTTAAATGGTAAACGATTTTTCCTTCCGAATAAGCTTTCTCCGCAAAGGGAACTAATTTTCTTATCGGCGATTGTGGCATTAACTGCCCTTTCTTAGATATACTTGGCATAACTGTACGTTTTTAAAAAGGCAAAGTTGCAAAAAATATATCTAATCTTAATTATATTAAAGAGTTAATAACTGTTAAATATAACTTATGTATCTTAATGGGTTATATGTCATTATTGAAACAATTTATAGTTTCGTTGTTTATCCTCTCAAACTTTCTAGTTTTAGGGCAAGGGAACTATATTATTGATACCCAAAAGGGGCATGATAAAATACCCTTTGAATTAATAAATAATGTAATTATAATTCCCGTAGAAATTAACGGAATTAAACGCTCTTTTCTTCTGGATACGGGCGTGAGTCGGCCCATACTTTTTGATTTTATAAATGCAAGCGATTCGATTCCTATTTTGAATTCAAAAAAGATTTTTTTAAAAGGCCTTGGAAACGACGGTGTAGTCGAAGCTTTAAAATCGTCGCATAATACTTTTAAGGTCGGCAATGCTATCAATTTAGATCAGTCGTTTTACATTGTTTTTGATTCTTCAATAGATTTCGCACCAAAATTAGGAGTGCCTATTCACGGGATTTTGGGCTTCGATTTTTTTAAAGATTTAATTGTAGAAATTAATTACGCAAGAAAGTTTTTAAAAATTACGAGTCCAGAACGCTATAAAAACAAAAAATGCAGACGTTGCGAAACATTCAATATTCAGTTTTATAACGACAAGCCTTATATAAACGTTACTGTAACTGTAAATACTAAAACCATTCCCGTTAAGCTTTTAATCGATTCGGGAAGTAGTGATGCGTTATGGTTATTCGAAAATGAAAGTACAGGTTTGTATGTTCACGATTATTACTTTAATGATATTTTGGGTTATGGATTAAGTGGAGTGGTTAACGGTAAGCGCTCTAAAATAGATGCGGTTTCATTCAAGGCTTTAGTCGTTAAGAATCCAAAAGCTGCGTTTCCAGATCCGGAAACCATTAGAGATCTTGTAAAAATTAAAGGGAGGAAAGGAAGCATTGGCGGTGAACTCTTAAAACGGTTTAATTGCGTGGTCAACTACCGCGACAATCAATTAACTTTAAAACGCAATCGTAATTTTAAAGCGCCATTTAGTTATAATAAAAGTGGAATTACTTTAGAAAATTCGGGTTTGCGATTAGTTACCGAGTCGAATTCTAAATTACAGCACAACTTTAATCCCTTTTTAGAAAAATATAATAAGTTGCAAGTTAAAGCGGTGTATGTGTCTGAAGAAAAAATGGTATTCAAAAAAGCATTTACAATCTCTCAAATTAGAGACGATTCGCCCGCACACCGCGCGGGTTTAAGAGTAGGCGATGTTGTTTTAACTGTTAATGGTAACGATACCAAAACGTACAATTTACAAAAACTTATGGGTGAGTTTTATGAAGATGAAGGCAAAAAAACAATATTGCAAGTCGATAGACAGGGGGTTTTACTAAAAGTGAAATTCAATTTAGAATCTCCATTAAAATAAAAAAAGCCAAAACGAGTGTTTTGGCTTCTAAAATATAGAGGTAGTAAAGCTTTTATTGCTCCATTACACTTTTTTTGTTTTGATCTAAAACACTTGTTTTAGAAGGATCAACAACTTCACCTTTAATTTTTAAAGCGACCGTTGGCGTTTCAGCGTTAGAAATAACAGTAATTGTTTTTCTAATAGGCATCACTCTTTTAGTATCGTATTTCACATCAATTTTACCAGTTTTTCCGGGCATAATTGGCTCTTTTGGAGGCGTAGGTACTGTACAACCACACGTAGAAGTTGCTTTAGAGATAATTAAAGGGGCATCACCAGTGTTAGTAAATTCAAAAGATCTAAGACCATCAGCTCCTTTTTCTATTGTACCATAATCTATAGTTGTGCTTTTAAACTCAATCTTAGCTTGCGCTGTAGCTGCGAAGCTAATTAAACCAACAAATAGAAGTGTAAATAAATTTTTCATAATTTTTCGTTTTTATTCATTTGTAAAAGTAAACACTTTTAATTTCTAAACAAAAATATCATTTGTAAAATACATTGGCAAAACCTAATATGTATTTTAAGGTCATAACATTTGGTCTTTATAATTTCTTGTAAAGAGAAATATAAGTATTTTTGCTAAATATTATTCAAAAACTATTCCAAAATGAGTGTTACATCGAAATATGATGCTAGAGCAGTAGAAAGCAAATGGTACGACTACTGGATGAAAAATAATTATTTTCATTCTACGCCAGATGAAAGAGAACCTTACACCATAGTAATCCCTCCGCCAAACGTTACCGGAGTATTGCATATGGGGCATATGTTAAATAACACTATTCAAGATGTTTTAATTCGCCGCGCCCGTTTACAGGGTAAAAATGCGTGTTGGGTACCGGGTACAGATCACGCGTCTATTGCTACCGAAGCAAAGGTAGTAGCGAAGTTAAAAGCACAAGGCATCGATAAAAACGATTTAACCCGCGATGAGTTTTTAGCACACGCTTGGGAATGGACTGAAGAATATGGTGGTGTAATTTTAGAACAGCTTAAAAAATTAGGGTGTTCGTGCGACTGGGACCGAACAAAGTTTACAATGGACGACGATATGTCTGAAGCTGTCATAAAAGTATTTGTCGATTTGCATAACAAAGGCTTAATTTATCGTGGTTATCGTATGGTAAATTGGGATCCGGAAGCAAAAACGACACTGTCTGATGAAGAAGTAATTCACGAAGAGCGCCAAGGAAATCTATATTACATTAATTATAAAATTGAAGGTAGCGATGATGTTTTAACTATTGCTACCACTAGACCAGAAACAATTTTTGGGGATACTGCCATTTGTATTAATCCTAACGATGCACGTTTTAAGCATTTAAAAGGTAAGAAAGCTATTGTGCCTATTTGTAATCGTGTTATTCCTATTATTGAGGATGAATATGTTGATTTAGAATTTGGGACAGGATGTTTAAAAGTAACGCCTGCTCACGATGAAAATGATAAAAATTTAGGTGATAAACATCAGTTAGAAGTTATCGATATTTTTAATGATGATGCGACGCTGAATAGTTTCGGATTACAATTTGAAGGTCAAGATCGTTTTGATGCCAGAAAAGCGGTAACCAAAGAATTAGATGCAACAGGTGTTTTGGTAAAAACTGAAACACATATAAATAAAGTAGGAACTAGCGAACGTACTAAAGCCGTTATCGAACCAAGATTAAGCGACCAATGGTTCTTAAAAATGAAGGAGTTGGCTAAACCTGCTATTGAAGCAGTGCTTGGAGATGACGCTGAAATTAAATTATTTCCGAAGAAATTTGAAAATACATACCGCCACTGGATGGAGAATATTCGCGATTGGAATATCTCGCGTCAATTACTTTGGGGGCAACAAATTCCTGCGTATTTCTATGGCGACGGAAAAGAAGATTTTGTGGTGGCCGAAACTATAGAAAAAGCAGTAGAGTTAGCAAAAGAAAAAACGGGGAAATCAGAATTAAAAGCTGAAGATTTAAAACAAGATACCGATGCTTTAGATACGTGGTTTAGCTCTTGGTTATGGCCAATGAGTGTGTTCGACGGTATTCGTAATCCAGAAAACGAAGAGATAAAATATTACTACCCAACAAACGATTTAGTAACGGGGCCAGATATTTTATTTTTCTGGGTAGCACGTATGATTATTGCAGGCTACGAATACAAAGACCAAAAGCCTTTTAATAATGTGTATTTAACAGGGCTAGTTCGCGACAAACAGCGTCGAAAAATGAGTAAATCTTTAGGGAACTCGCCAGACGCTTTAAAATTAATTGACGATTATAGTGCCGATGGGGTGCGTGTAGGATTACTTTTAAGTAGCGCTGCGGGTAACGATTTAATGTTCGACGAATCGCTTTGCCAGCAGGGAAAAGGGTTTGGAAACAAAATCTGGAATGCCTATAATTTAACGAATCTGTGGGAGGTTAGTGATACTATTGGACAACCAAACTCAAGTAAAATTGCTTTAGAATGGTACCGTGCTAAGTTTCAAACGGTGTTATTAGAAATCGAAGATCATTTTAGCAAATATAGATTAAGTGATGCTTTAATGTCTACTTATAAATTGGTATATGATGATTTCTGCGGATGGTTATTAGAAATAGTAAAACCAGCATACCAACAACCCATTGATGCAGCAACGTACAACGAAGTAATTGCTATTTTTGAAGATAATTTAAAAGTATTGCATCCATTTATGCCATTCTTAACCGAAGATATATGGCAAAAAACGGCACAAAGAACGCCGGAAGAGGCCTTAATTGTCGCGAAATGGCCAGAAGCAAAACCAATTAATACTACATTAATATCTCAATTTGAGTTTGCCTCTGAAGTGATTTCAGGAATAAGAACGGTAAGAAAAGATAAAAACATTGCCTTTAAAGATACCATAGGATTTTCGGTAATAAACAATGAAAAAGTAGCGACTACGTTTGATGATGTTATTATTAAACTAGGTAATTTAGACAGCATCAATTATGTTTCTGAAGCGGTTGAAGGTGCTTTAACGTATCGTGTAAAATCTAACGAGTATTTTATACCTATGGAAGGCGCGATAGATGTAGACGCCGAAATTATAAAACTAACTGAAGAATTATCCTACACTCAAGGGTTTTTAAAATCGGTTCAGAAAAAACTATCTAACGAGCGTTTTGTAGCGGGTGCACCAGAGCAAGTGATTGTAAATGAGGGTAAAAAAGAAGCTGATGCATTAGCGAAAATAGAAACCTTAAAAACAAGTATTAATAACTTGCAGTAAGACGGATTATTCTTACGTTTTATCGAAAAGCAATATAAAGCCTCCGTTAAATTTTTTTTAACGGGGGCTTCTCTTTATATATTTGAGGACCCTAAATTAATATTATGTATAAAGTATCTTCATTTTTATTACTGTTATCAGTAGTCTTATCTCCAAATTTATTTGCTCAATTAGGACCAGGAGGTGTTGGATCTACCGACGGAACTTCAGAACTCGTCTTATGGTTAAACCCTGATAAAGGCGTAAATACTGATAATGTGCTAGAAGATCAATCAGGAAACAACTTTAACTTTACAGCGGGGTCGGGAGCTACTTTAAATAGTAATGACGTAAACGGTTATAGCGCTTATAATTTTAACGGAACGAATCAATATTTAGAAAAATCTTTCGAGAGTAAACTTAACCCTAATAAGTTCAGTGTTTTCTCGGTGAGTACCGTTTTGCCTTCTGATAAATATAAGGCTGTATTTTCAAATCGACACGAGGTGAATAGTGGCGATGATAGAAGTGGCTTTATATTGTATGCTATACCAACTTCTAATAATTGGTCATTTTGGACTGGCGCAGAAACATCTTGGGCAACAACAAATAGTTCTAATTCTACGCAAGGTGTTTGGTCTATTCAAAATATAGCTTATAAAGGCCAATTCTCTAACGGTAAGAATTTGTTTGTTAACAGTGTTTTAAGTCAAAGCACTTCTCAAAATATGTTATTAAATACGACATCTCCTTTTAGGTTAGGGGCAGGGCGGAATGAGAGTACACCAGATTACTATTTCAAAGGAGGTATTGGAGAAATTATTATGTATAATAGCGTGATAAATGATGCACAACGTATTATTGTAAATAATTATTTAGCTGCAAAATATAACATCGATATTGCTGAAGACTATTATACACAAGACCAATCTGCAAAGGGTAATTTCGATCATAATGTTGCAGGTATTGTTAAAGTAGATAATTTAAATCAACATCTAGATTCTCAAGGAACGGGGATCATCAGAATCAGTAAAAATGGTTTAGCAAATAATAAATTTCTATTTTGGGGAGAAAACAACAAAAACAGTAACTATAGTTTTTCGCTAAATGTCCTAGGAGACTACAAAAATTATATCGATACAATGTGGCGGGTTAGTGAGCCTATTAATATTAATGCTAAATTAAGAGTTAACATTAAAAAAAGCGACCTTAATCTAACATCAACTTTTGGCTGTGCTAAATTAGAATTAGTTATGGCGGACAATCCGGATTTTACAGGGGCTTCTGTGGTGGTTTATGATTTATCAGAAACAGCTACCGAGTATGTATACGATGTAGATGGTTTAGGTTTTGATGATGGCGATTATTTTACCTTACGTTATGTAGATAAAATCGTTTGGGATGGAAGTAGTGCTTTTCATAATGGTTCTGGAAGTGCTGAAGTACCAAATATGGATGATGCTTGTTTTAAGCTTGAAATAAAAGCAGGAAATACTGCGACGTTAAATGAAAATGCACACGTAGAGTCTGTAGAGATAAAAGCGGGGGCTATTCTTGAAATTGCTGATGGCGTTGAGCTAACGGTGGAAAGTGGAATCTTTAATGAAGGTATTATAGATTTGCAAGGCGAAGCACAAATTATTCAAAAACATACAGGGGCGAGTTTAAACTCGGGTATGGGTAATTTAAAAATAACACAGCAAGGATCTTCAAATTTATATAATTATAATTATTGGAGCGCGCCAGTAAATAGATTGGGTGCTTGGCAATTGGGGTATTTAGAAGAGGCTAGTGGTGCTTTTGCTTTCGTGAATCAAAATGACGCCGATCCTACCACTTCCCCTATGACACTTAGTAGCAAATGGATTTACGGTTTTAATGCAGGACAGAATAATTATTATGGTTGGGAATATCTAGGTGCAGACAGTAATATTCTGCCGGGTATTGGTTATACAATGAAAGGATCTGGAGCTTCTATAGAGCAAGATTATATATTCAAAGGAACTCCTAATGATGGTGATTATAGTTATACAGTAAGCGCAGGTAACGACTTTTTAGTAGGAAATCCTTATCCATCGGCATTAAATGCCTTGCAGTTTATTAGCGATAACCTTCCGGTTATAGATGGTACAATATATTTCTGGGAACAATTTACCACAAATAATACACACGTATCAGTTAACTATCAAGGAGGGTATGCTACTTACAATTTAACATTGGCTATTGGTGCAGTGGCTGTGCCCAATACCAATGGGGGTTTTAACTCTAAAGGTAAGCCGACAAAAAACATAGCTGTTGGGCAAGGTTTCTTCGTTAATATAATAACTAATGGAACGTTAGTATTTAATAATAATCAGCGTGTTTTTGCAAAAGAGAGTGTGCTCGATGAGTCGACCTTCTTTAAGACAAATGGAGCTTCTCAAAATACAGTTTCTACAGATTTACGTACTAAATTGTGGTTAACATTTACCGATCCCTCACAACGTGTTCGCGAAATTGGTTTAGGGTACGACGATAACGCAACGACCAATTATGATAAAGGTTACGATGCTCTAGATTACGATGTTTTTCCAGACCATATGTTATGGGATATTCAAGGCGTTAAGTATGTTATTCAAGGCCGAAACAATTTTGCTGTTGCTAACGAAATGCCTTTAGCTATTAAAATTACAACGGCGGGTGATTATTCCATAGGGTTAAAAGAAACTTTAAATTTTCCTGAGGCAACACCAATCTATTTAAAAGATAACGTAAGCGGATTGTATTATAATTTAAAAACTGAGGACGCCTCACTCTTTTTTGAAGCTGGCGAATACAGTAATCGGTATTCTATAGTGTATCACGAAGACGACACGCTGAGTGCAGATGCTATTGCTGTAAGCGATGGAATATCGCTAATTTACGACACGACCAATCAGCAACTGGAAATTAGAGGTTACGATACGATACAAAACATAAAATCACTTACGGTGTATAGTGTTCTCGGTCAGGAGATCGTGACGTTAGATACTGTTGAAAGCTACGTTATTCAACTTCCAAAGATGTCAAATGGAGTGTATATCCTAGAGATTGTAGATGTTAATAACGGAAAAATAGCGAAAAAATTTGTGAAAGACTAAAATATTTATCTATACCCAGTTGTTATCAGCACTTATGTGCAGTTGGTTTAAAATATTTGTAAAATTTTAATTAGATATTTGTTTATTTATATTTTGTCTTGTAATTTAGGAGCGGCCTTTTAAGAAATAATAATGATTAACTATTCTAAACACTTACTGTTAGCATCTTTTTTTGTGTCAATTTTCACTTTTGCACAGTCCGGACCTGGTGGCGTGGGCAATGCCACTACAAATGGACTCTGGTTAAAGTCCGATGATTTCAGTTTAGCTGACAACGGGGAAGGAATTTCTAATTGGCAAGACACGTCTGGTAATGGAAATGACGCAAATCAACCAACTTTAAATGAGAGCCCCTCTATAATAGGAGCTTCTTCGTTTAACAATTATCCGTCATTAAATTTCGACGGTGTTAACGATTGGATGAAGATAAACGATGCCGATATATTAGATGGAACTACTTCAATTAACTTTTTTAGTGTATACAAGCCTAAAGGTTTGGGCGCAAGTAATACCGTGCAAACAATTCTATCTAAAAGGAATGGATATCAGGGCGCTAATCTAAATTATGCATATACTTTCTTTTTTTATAATGACAAATTAACTAACGATATTGTTACTGCAAATGATCGCTATGACACAAGTAATACTGTGTTTAATAATGATGAAAATTATATTTTAAGTTTTGATTTTGATGGCAACCTTACTAATAGTAATAGAAGTGCTGTTTCGCGTAACGGTTTAAGTTTTAACAGACGATTTGAGGCGTCAGTATCTATTATGAATTCGAATGCTCCAATTACTTTGGGTAGATTGAATATTGGAGATTTGCGTTTTTCCAAGAGTGAAATGGCAGAAGTTATACACTATAACTATAAATTAAACCCCGCCGAAACGATAATAGTAAATAATTACTTGTCTGCTAAATATAATATTCCCCTGGGTTTAGAATCTAACAATCTTTATACTCAAGATGCGTTAACAAACGGTAATTACGATCATCACGTGGCCGGAATCGCAAGGATAAGCAATACAACTCACCTGGATTCTCAAGGTAGCGGTATTGTAAGAATCAATGGCCCAAGTGACTTAAATAATACCAATGATAAGTATTTATTTTGGGGGCAAAATAAAATGGGGAGTGATTATAATTTTAATACCGCAATTATCGCTGAGGATGATAGTGGGGTTTTACATAATTACAAACATCTAAATACGATTTGGAGGGTTAGTAAAAGTGAAGATGTACAGGATTTAGGGCGTGTCGATATCTCGTTCGATATTTCTAACATCCCAAGATTAAGTAAATGTTATCCTTTAGAATTAGTTATAGGAAGTGACCATTATAATTACTCTGGCACTTCTGAAAATGAGTACAACAGTATCTTTTCAAGTCCTCAAGAAATTTATCCTTTAACCGTTGTGGGAGATATAGCTTCTGTAAATGATGTAACTATTGGCGATAAGAGACATTTTACTCTACGTTATCGTGAAGAGCTAATAGTTTGGGATGGTACAAGTTTTACGGGTGGTTCTGGAGGGGCTGGTGAGCCAACGAATGCCGATTCAGATAAAAAATTATTAATATTATCAGGCACTACGGCGACGCTAACCCAAAATGCACACGTCTGCGAAGTAGAACTTGCAATTGGTGCGGAGTTAATTGTAAATAACAATCGTTTACTTGACGTGGTAAATAATATACATAATGACGGAAAGATACTCATAAATGGAGAATCTCAACTTATTCAACACACAATTGGAGGGGATAAGAATACAGGAGCTGGTGAGTTAATAATTAGGCAACAAGGATCTTCAAATTTATTTAATTACAACTATTGGAGTGCGCCGGTAAATAGAATGGGAGGCTGGCAAATAAGTTATTTAGAAGATAATAATGGAGTTTTAAATTGGGCTTTTCAAAATGACGCCGATCCTAGCACAGTTCCTATAACGCTTAGTAGCAAATGGCTATACGCCTTTAATGGTGTAAGTGAAAATTACTACGATTGGTTGCATATAGGTGAAAATACAGACGTTTCGCCAGGCATAGGGTATACTATGAAAGGTTCTGGAGCTGGATTTCCGTCGCCTATTCCTATCACTGGTCAAGAATATGTGTTTAGAGGAACTCCTAATAATGGCAGATATATCCATCCTTTATCAACGGGGAACGAGATCTTGGTGGGTAATCCCTATCCCTCTGCCTTAGATGCTGATAAATTTATTAGCGATAATGCATCAAGTATTACGGGGGCATTATATTTTTACGAACAATTTCCTGCTAATAATACGCACGTCACAGTTAACTACCAAGGTGGTTATGCTACCTATAACTTAATGATGGGTGCCGCCGCCGCCGCATTACCAGCGAATGGTGGTAATAGCTCTAAAGGAGCGCCAACAAAAAACATAGCTGTAGGTCAAGGTTTCTTTGTGAAGGCAGACAGCAATGGTGGAGATGTCGTATTTAAAAACACACAGCGTGTTTTTGCAAAGGAGAGTGTGCTCGATGAGTCGACCTTCTTTAAGACAAATGGAGCTTCTCAAAATACAGTTTCTACAGATTTACGTACTAAATTGTGGTTAACATTTACCGATCCCTCACAACGTGTTCGCGAAATTGGTTTAGGGTACGACGATAACGCAACGACCAATTACGATAAAGGTTACGATGCTTTAGATTACGATGTTTTTCCAGACCATATGTTATGGGATATTCAAGGCGTTAAGTATGTTATTCAAGGCCGAAACAATTTTGCTGTTGCTAACGAAATGCCTTTAGCTATTAAAACTACAACGGCGGGTGATTATTCCATAGGGTTAAAAGAAACTTTAAATTTTCCTGAGGCAACACCAATCTATTTAAAAGATAACGTAAGCGGATTGTATTATAATTTAAAAACTGAGGACGCCTCACTCTTTTTTGAAGCTGGCGAATACAGTAATCGGTATTCTATAGTGTATCACGAAGACGACACGCTGAGTGCAGATGCTATTGCTGTAAGCGACGGAATATCGCTAATTTACGACACGACCAATCAGCAACTGGAAATTAGAGGTTACGATACGATACAAAACATAAAATCACTTACGGTGTATAGTGTTCTCGGTCAGGAGATCATGACGTTAGATGCTGTTGAAAGCTACGTTATTCAACTTCCAAAGGTGTCAAATGGAGTGTATATCCTAGAGATTGTAGATGTTAATAACGGAAAAATAGCGAAAAAGTTCGTAAAGCAGTAAGATGTCTAAAAAAACGATGTATTCTCTATTGTCAGCTTTACTTTTGATAGCTGTATATTCTTATAATTTATATGTAGAACATGAGGTAGACCGTAAAAAAGTATCGGAAGGAAGCGTCGTAAAGAACGGAACTAATGTTAATTTCTTACCGACAAGTACCACGCAGCAAGTGGTGCATCATCAAGGCTATTCTTTATCTTACAGTGAGCCGCACGAACAAGCAGAGTGGGTGGCATACGAATTGAAAACCAGCGATTTATCGACTAATAATTTTAAACGACCGTATTTTGAAATTGATTACGCGGTTAAAACGCAAGCGGCGAGCTGGAGGAATTATAAGAACTCTGGCTACGATCGTGGACATTTATGTCCTGCTGGCGACCGACGTCAATCACAATTTCTATTTAATGAAACTTTTTTAACGAGTAATATCACTCCGCAAAGTCACGTTTTTAACGCTGGTGTTTGGAATCGTCTAGAACAGCGCGTGCGTTATTGGGCAAAGAGATATAATGGTGTGTACGTAGTAACTGGAGGTGTTTTAGAAACCGGGTTAAAAACGATTGGTAACGAGAATGTAGCCGTGCCAAATCAGTTTTATAAAATAGTTTTTGATTATAATAATGGTAACCCAAAATTGATAGCGTTCTTAATGCCTCATGAAGAGTCTAACGCAGCTTTAACCCAATACGTGGTAACTTTAGATGCTGTTGAAAAATTAACAGGAATAGACTTCTTTAATCAGTTGGATGACGCTTTAGAAGATAAGCTTGAAGCTTCAGTTTATTATAAAAATTGGAAGTTTTAATGCGTTTTAAAGACCAAGTTTCCGCTTAACACCTTCCCATCGTATTCCGCGAATAAATTCACCTTGCTCTTTTGTAACTAGTGGTGTAATGTTATGCGATTGTGCTTTAAAATAACCTTGTATAGTATCTATAAAGTAGGTTATACTACGTCGTGATACAGCACTTTTTAAAGCGGATAACGTGGTTAGTGCAATTCCGAAACGCATTTTATAAAGCGCTTCTCCTTGTAGGAATTTACTGCTTTTATGATAGGTTTTCCCCGTGGGTTTTAAATGCTTCACGTGTAACGACGTGTCGGTTTTTATAGTCCAACCATAATATTGAGCTAACAAGACATCTAAAGTGTCCCAGCCAATACTGCGTTTCAATCCGCCAATAGCTTCAAAACATTCTTTTCTATAGGCTTTAAACGGACCGCGAACGTGTTTCTTGGACGCGATAGTTTCGTAAACCCAAATATTTCCCTTCTTTATATAAGCCAAACCACCAGCGATTCCAACGGTGTCCTCAGACTGAAAAAGGGCAATTACAGCTTCTAAATAAGTGTTGGGTAAAATGATGTCGGCATCAAATTTACAAAGCACATCGTAATCATTATCGAGCGTTTCTAAACCTTTGTAAAAGGCATTGATTACTTTTGTTCCTGGGATATGATCTATGGACGATTGTATGTTGATGGATTGTATCCACGGAAAAGCAGTGGTATATTTTGAAATAATAGCTTCGGTACCGTCGGTAGAATTATCATTTACTACCACCACTTGCTTTGGTAAAACTGTTTGTTCCACTAACGACTGAAGCATTAAGCCTATGCAGCGGTCTTCATTATGAGCCGGAATAACAATGTAAATATTCAAAATAAGTAAGCTAAAAGAATTGTGATTATATTAAATACGTTCAGCATACACAATATAATAGCGGGGTGTAAACCATCGTAATATGGGGCGAATACCAATTTTTTTTGTTGGATTAGTCCATTTTTTACGAGCGATAATTTTCCATCCTGCTTTTTCTAAAAGCCAATCGAATTGCCAATCTTCAAATTCGTGAAAATGTCTGTCCCACATATCATTTTTACTACGGTATGCTGGAGCAAACCATAAGCGCATCGGTATGCTTGCTACCAATTTATCTGCTTTTATAGCCTCTAAAACTGTTAAAGGTGACAATAAATGTTCAAAAATTTCAAACGCAGTTACAACTGTCGCGTCATCATTTTCTATTACGGAGGTATCTCGATCTAGATCTTCACCCGAGGTATTTTTTACTTGATAACCTTTATTTAGCAAAACTTGAGTAAAGGGATTTGCTACGCCTAAATCTAAAATTGTTTCAGATTTAGAAAGGTGTTTTTCTACGAATTGAGAGGTAAGCTTATACCTTTTATGAGGAAATTTGCCTTCGTACATAATGCGTTTTCTAGTAATGAATTTGTGTTTAGAAACGTTAGTATTTATAGACTATAGCATTAAGATTCATTCCTGCACCCACACTTGTAAAAATAATTACATCACCTTTATTTAGACTTTGATCCTTAATTTTGTTGTTTTTAACCAAATCGAAAAGCGTTGGTATAGTTGCCACCGAACTATTACCAAGTTCGTAAATACTCATTGGCATAACACCTTCTGGAACAGACATATCGTAAAGTTTATAAAAACGTTTTACAATAGCTTCGTCCATTTTTTCATTAGCCTGATGAATAATTATTTTCTTAACATCGGTAATAGCTAATCCGCTTCTGTCTAAACACAATTTCATTGCGTCGGGAACGTGGCTTAAAGCAAATTCGTAAATTTTACGTCCAAACATTTTGATGTATTTCACATCTTGATCTAATGCTGTGTTGTACGATCCGCCAAAAAATAAATATTTAATTTCTTCGTAGGTATAACTTGCACTCTCATGAGTAAGTATACCACCTTCTTCGTTTGTTGCTTCTACCACTGCTGCACCTGCCCCATCAGAATAAATCATAGAGTCTCTATCGTGTTTATCGATAACTCTAGACAAGGTTTCTGCACCAATAACTAAGCATTTTTTTGCTATTCCCGCTTTAATAAAAGCACTGGCTTGAATAAAACCTTCATTCCATCCTGGGCAACCAAATAAAACATCGTAGGCGACACATTTAGGATTCTTAATCTTTAAAAGATGTTTAACTCGTGCCGCTAAACACGGTACAGCATCACTTTGAAGAGTGTTTGCTTTTATATCACCAAAGTTGTGTGCTAAAATAATATAATCAAGCTCTTCGGTATCAATTTTGGCATCGGCTATTGCTTTTTCAGCTGCAAAAAAGGCTAAATCTGAATTTTTTAATTCAGGTTCTGCGTAACGGCGTTCGGCAATACCAGTTATGGCCTTGAATTTTTCAACGATAATTTCATTGGTAGAATTTATTGTTGATCCATCAGCATTTAAAAACTGGTGATTGTGAAACGCTTCGTTTTTTTCTATGGTATTTGGAATATAACTTCCCGTACCCGTAATTTTTATGTTCATAAAAGAGAATTGCCTTTATAGTTTACTAATGTAACTAAAATACTAGTAAAATTATAAAGGCAATCTTAAATTTCTTTAATTATTGAATTATTTTAGATGTTACGCTTCCATATATGCTTCGATCGGTGCGCAAGTACAGATTAAATTTCTGTCTCCATAAGCATCGTCTAAACGACGTACCGTTGGCCAAAATTTATTATCTCTTACGTGTTCTGTTGGGAAGGCTGCGTTCTCGCGTGAGTAAGGGAACAACCATTCGTCGCTAGTTACCATTGCTAAAGTATGTGGGGCGTTTTTTAATACGTTATTCGTGTCTTCTTTAGATACGGTTTCAATTTCATTTTTAATAGAAATCATTGCGTCGCAAAAACGATCCATTTCCTGTTTACTTTCGCTTTCTGTAGGCTCAATCATCATTGTTCCTGCTACTGGAAAAGAAACAGTTGGTGAGTGAAAACCATAATCTATTAAACGTTTTGCGATATCATTGACCTCGATACCATTCGCTTTAAAAGGTCTACAATCAATAATAATCTCGTGAGCAGAACGACCGCGTTCTCCAGAGTACAAGGTTTCGAAAGCACCTTCTAAACGTTGTTTAATATAATTGGCATTTAAAATAGCAACTTCTGTCGCTTGTTTAATCCCTTTTACACCTAACATTTTAATGTACCCGTAAGAAATTAGGCAAACTAACGCAGAACCAAATGGTGCTGAAGAGATGGCTGAAATGGCTTGGTCACCGCCTGTTTTTATAATAGGGTTACTTGGTAAGAAGGGCACTAATTGTTTTGCAACACAAATAGGTCCAACTCCAGGGCCACCACCACCATGAGGAATGGCAAATGTTTTGTGTAGGTTTAAGTGACACACATCGGCTCCAATATTACCCGGGTTAGTTAAACCAACCTGAGCATTCATATTAGCACCGTCCATATAAACTTGTCCGCCGTTATCGTGAACAAGTTGCGTTATCTCTTTAATTGCCGATTCGTAAACACCGTGAGTTGACGGGTAAGTAACCATTAACGCAGATAAATTATCTTTATGTAATTCTGCTTTTTCACGCAAATCATCAACATCGATATTACCTTCGGCTGTTGCTTTGGTAACCACTACTTTCATTCCTGCCATTACAGCACTCGCTGGGTTTGTACCGTGCGCAGACGATGGAATTAAGCAAATATTTCTATGGTAATCGCCACGAGATTCGTGGTAGGCTTTAATAACCATTAACCCAGCGTACTCACCTTGCGCTCCAGAATTTGGTTGTAATGAAGTTGCAGCAAAACCAGTAATTTCGGTTAATTGTTCTTCTAATTTTCTTAATACGGTATGGTAGCCTTCGGCTTGCTCGATGGGTACAAACGGGTGGATACTTCCCCAGTTTGGTGAGCTTATTGGCAACATTTCGGCAGCAGCATTAAGTTTCATTGTACAAGATCCTAAAGAAATCATAGAATGATTTAATGATAAATCTTTACGCTCTAATTTTTTTATGTAACGCATTAATTCAGTTTCTGAATGGTGCGAGTTAAAAATATCTAAAGTTAAAAATTCAGTTTCACGCTGTAACTCTTCAGTAATATTATTAGACGTTTCAATAGCTTCAATAGTAAAAGCTGTTTTGTTTTCAGCTTCAGCAAAAATTGCAATGATGTCATTTAAATCTGAAAGTCTAGTTGTTTCATTTAAAGAAATCGTAACCGTATTTGCAGTCGGATAAAAGAAGTTAACCTGATTTTTTTCGGCAATAGCTTTTACTTTTTCCGCATCGGCTTCAACTTGTAACGTATCGAAGAAAGAGCTATTTTTTTGTGTTAAACCTAACTTTGTAATCGCTTTTGCTAAAGTAGAAGCAGCATTATGCACGTTATCGGCTATAAAGGTTAAACCTTTAGGACCGTGATAAACGGCATACATTCCAGCCATAACAGCTAATAGTACTTGAGCTGTGCAAATGTTTGAGGTCGCACGATCACGTTTTATATGTTGCTCTCTGGTTTGAAGCGCCATACGTAATGCGCGGTTACCATTAGCATCTTTTGTAACGCCAATAATACGTCCTGGAATATCGCGTTTATAGGCGGCTTTAGTTGCGAAATAAGCAGCGTGAGGCCCGCCATAACCCATCGGTATACCAAAACGTTGTGTTGTTCCTACAACAACATCAGCACCAAAAGCACCTGGAGCTTCCAGTTTTACAAGGCTTAAAATATCGGCAGCGACAGCTACTTTTATATTAGCGTCGTTTGCTTTTGCTATAAAAGATTTGATATCTGTAATTTGTCCGTTTTTTCCTGGATATTGAAGAATTGCTCCATAAAATTCAGTTGAAAAATCGAAAGTCGTTTCATCACCAATCACTAATTCAATACCAATTGGTGTAGAACGTGTTTGTAACAGAGATAAGGTTTGAGGTAAAATAGCGTCTGAAACAAAGAATTTATTCACTTTGTTTTTCTTTTGATCGCGATCTCTTACAGCAAATAACAAACTCATTGCTTCGGCTGCCGCAGTACTTTCGTCTAAAAGTGAAGCATTTGCTAATTCCATACCGGTTAAATCGGCAATCATAGTTTGGAAGTTTAAAAGCGCTTCCAAACGACCTTGAGCAATCTCTGCTTGATAAGGTGTGTAAGCGGTGTACCAACCCGGGTTTTCTAAAACGTTACGCTGTATTACCGCAGGTAAAATAGTAGGATGGTATCCTAGACCTATATATGTTTTATAAATACTATTTAATTTAGAGAGCTCGTTAATATGAGACGAAAACTCAAACTCGCTCATCGCTACATCTAAATTTAATTCTTTTTTTAATCTGATATCATCTGGAACAGTTTCATAAATAAGTTGTTCCATCGAGTCAACGCCAAGTGATTGTAACATTAGGTGTTGGTCTTCTTCTCTAGGTCCAATATGGCGTAGTGCAAAAGAGTTTGTATTCATTATAGTAGTGTTGAAAATTTAATCTTGCAAAAATACTGAAAACCTAAGGTTTAATTTGGTATTAAAACGAAAGTTTTTAACCAAAGCCTTAGTTTATTAACAGTTTCTGTAACTTTGTAGAATGAACCTAATCAAACAGCTTTTTAATTTTTACCTGAATAGTAGTGTACACGTAGCATTATCGGTGGTTTCTTTGTCCTTTATAACGGTAAAAGAATTTGGTGTTACTACTGATTATAACGTTTTATCTTTCATTTTTTTTGCTACAATTACAGGTTATAATTTTGTTAAATTTTTTGGGATAGCAAAATGGCACTATCGCAGCTTAGCAAAATGGTTAAAAATTATCCAGATTTTTTCTCTTCTATGTTTTCTATGTATGGGCTATTTTATGTTGCAATTAGAGATGAGAGTGCTACTTTATTTATCTGTATTTGCCGCTATAACTTTTTTATATGCTATGCCTATTATACCTAAACGCTTGTATGTAGATAGCAATCATAACTTAAGAGATATTAGTGGATTAAAAGTCTATATAATAGGACTTGTTTGGGCCGGCGTGACCGTTATTTTACCTTTAATAAATAGCAATATAACCAGTAATGCGGATGTTATTTTAACAACTATTCAACGGTTTGTTTTCCTTATCGCCATAATGTTACCTTTTGAAATACGAGATTTAACGTTCGACAATTTTAAACTAGCGACTATACCTCAAAAAATAGGGGTGAAGCAAACCAAAATAATGGGTTTGTTTTTATTAATGCTATTTTTATTTCTAGAATTTTTTAAAAATGAATTGGTAGCCGTTAATTTTGCAACTTTAATGGTGGTAACGCTTGTTACAGCAGGATTTATACTGTTTGCTAATAAAAATAATAGTATGTACTACAGTGCGTTTTGGGTAGAAAGTATTCCGATACTTTGGTTACTCATTATGGTGTTTGGCTAGTTCCTTATCAAAGGTTATTTTAAGCTGAGCCTTCGAATGGTGGTCTAAACGCTGAAATTTTTCATTTCTATTAGCGTCTATCAGTTTGGTTAATTTAAGGTTATTCTTGGTGTATTTTCTGCAGAGTTTACACATTACTAAATGAATGTACATCTGTACTTTCTCCCATAGCGTTGCCTCGTTGTATTGCGCTTTATCGCAGACCACGTTCGCCGCTGTGCACGGCATAAATAAAGAGTTCTTTTTAGTCATTTTAAAACCAGTTTTTTTCTAGGCAACTTGCCATTGCAGTTCTCGCGCGATGTATAATTACCCATAAATTAGACGCAGTAATATTCAATTCATTACAAATAGTTTCTGTTTCATAATCTAAAATGGTTTTCATTTCAAAAACGGTCGCTTGTTTTTTAGGGAGTTTGCTTAAGCACTGTTTAATTGCTAAAGCGAGTTCTTTGTTTTCTATGGTGTCTTCGGCCGTTTTATCGAAAGGATCTGCAACACGTTCTTCTAGCCAATCGCCTTCATTTTCGGTATCGCTATTATAAGATATACGCACTTCGGCTTTGCCTTTCTTAGAATTTGTTTTACGGTAATAGTCAATAATTTTTCGTTTTAATATCGAAATAAGCCAGGTGCGCTCGCTCGCTTCTCCTTTAAAATTTCTCATCGATTTTAAACCCGCTAAAAACGTCTCCGACACTATATCTTTGGCCATATCTCTATCATTTATCCTAGAAATAGTGTAATTAAAAAGATAATCGGAATACAAAGTGATCCATTGATTAGGATCTATTTTGTGAGTTGGCATAAATTGAATTTCGTTTGTTCAAAAATAAGCTTTTTTTTCTTTGTTTTTATTCCCTTAGAAATAACGATTAAAAAAAAAGGCAGACCAATTGGTCTGCCTTTTTTAGAGGTTTATTATACTGTTATTTTGGTAATAATCCGGCGCGTTTTAATAAGGCCTCTGGTTGTGGTTCTTGACCTCTAAAGCGTTTGTAAAGCACCATTGGGTTCTCTGTTCCTCCTTGAGATAATATATTATCTTTAAATTTAGCCGCAATTTCAGTATTGAAAATGCCGTTTTGTTTAAAATAATCGAAAGCATCGGCATCTAAAACTTCTGCCCATTTATAACTGTAATAACCCGACGAATAGCCGCCTTGAAAAATATGAGAAAACGCAGTACTCATACAATTCTCTTTTACATCGGGGTATAACTCTGTGTTTCTAAATGCTTCATTTTCGTGCGCTTTTACATCTTTAATCGATGATGGGTTTATAGCGTGCCAAGACATATCTAACATACCGAAACTAAGTTGTCTTAGTGTTTGCATCCCTTCGTGGAATGTTGAAGAGTCTTTAATTTTTGAAATTAATGCCATCGGAATAACTTCTCCCGTTTCATAATGTGTTGCAAATAGCTCTAAAGCTTCTTTTTCGTAACACCAATTTTCTAACATTTGGCTTGGTAATTCTACAAAATCCCAATACACGTTAGCGCCAGAGAGACTAGGGTAAGTAGTGTTTGCAAACATACCGTGCAAAGCGTGACCAAACTCATGAAATAAGGTAGTGACCTCATTAAACGTTAAAAGGGAAGGTCTGCTTTTTGTTGGTTTTGTAAAATTGCATACGTTAGAGATATGTGGTCTTTCGTTAACTTTATTCTCGATGTATTGTGATTTGTAAGAGGTCATCCAAGCTCCATTTCTTTTGCCTGCTCTTGGGAAAAAATCAGCGTAAAAAATGGAAACTAACGCCCCCGTTTCGTCAGTTACTTTATAGGTTAGTACTTCGTCGTGGTATTTGTCGATCGTGGTAATTTGTTCAAACTCTAAACCGTATAATTTTTTTGCAATTGTAAATACACCCTCTATAACGTTTTCTAACTTGAAATAAGGTTTTAGTTTTTCGTCATCTAAATCGAAAAGTTTTTGTTTTAATTTTTCAGAGTAGTACGCCGAATCCCATTTTTCTAAACGAGAAATACCATCTAGTTCTTTGGCAAACTGCTGAAGATTTTTAAATTCTTTTTCGGCTGCTGGTTTCGCTTTTTCTAATAGTTCATTCAAAAAGGAGTCTACTTTCTCTGGTGTTTCAGCCATGCGTTCTTCTAAAACAAAATGCGCGTGTGTTTTATAACCTAACAGCTGAGCACGTTGGTAACGTAGGTTAGCAATATCCAACACATTCTGCTGGTTGTCTAAAGCGTCACCTTTAAAAGCTTTACTACCAGATGCTTTAGCTAGTTCTTCTCGTAATGCGCGATTATCGGCATAAGTCATAAATGGAATATAACTGGGGTAATCTAAAGTAATAAGCCAGCCCTCTATATCTTTACCTTCTGCTAACTGTTTTGCAGCTTCTTTGGCGCCTTCTGGTAAACCCGACAAATCGTTTTCGTTGGAAATTACCAATTGGTATTTATTAGTTTCGGCCAAAACGTTTTCCCCAAACTTTAAACTTAGTTGGGCCAGATTTTTATCGATATCACGCAGTTTAAGTTGGTCGTCTGCATTTAAATTAGCACCATTCCTAGAAAAGCTTTTGTATGTTTTATCTAACAACGTGTGCTGTTCGGTGGTGAGTTGTAAAGTGTCTTTATTAATGTAAACGGTTTTTACGCGTTTAAACAATGCCGCATTTAATGTGATATCGTTGCCGAACTCTGAAAGAATAGGCGAGAGCTCTTGTGCTATTTTCTGAATCTCTTCGTTGGTTTCGGCAGAATTCAAATTAAAAAAGATACTAGCAGCACGATCCAATTGCTGCCCGCTAAACTCTAATGCTTCAATCGTATTTTTAAAAGTAGGTGATTCAGGATTATTTACAATGCCATCAATCTCCTCTTTTGTCTCTTCAATTAATGTTGTTATGGCGGGTTTATAGTCTTCAGTATTAATTTTAGAAAACGGTGCCGTGTTATATGGTGTGCTAAAGTGTTTTAAAAGTGTATTCATTGCTGTTTAATTTATAAAAAAATGTTAAATAATGAAAAATGCATTGTAATAAGTCGTAATAATCATTACATTCGCACTTGATTTTTTCCTGTGAGCTGGTTACTCACTTAAAAATTATTGATTAATAGCGATGAAAAGCCTCAGATTTATCTGAGGCTTTTTTTTTGTGTGCTAAGAGTAACAAAATCCTTTAGTTCATCTGCTTTAAAATATGCCGAAGAGTAAAAGTAAAAAAAGCCCTGAAAATCAGAGCTTTTTTTATGTTATTGTTTTATTATTTTAGCGGCGTCCTCGACTTTAAGTTTCAAGCCTTCTTTGTACACTATAATTTTGTCCAGCACACAAGAATCATGGCTACCAATAATTTGTGCCGCTAAGATACCCGCGTTTTTAGCACCATTTAAAGCAACGGTAGCTACTGGGACACCCCCTGGCATTTGTAAAATAGATAAAATAGAATCCCAACCATCTATAGAGTTGCTGCTTTTTACGGGGACTCCAATAATTGGTAGCGGAGATAATGAGGCTACCATTCCTGGTAAATGTGCAGCACCACCAGCGCCCGCTATAATTACCGATATACCTCTAGTGTGCGCATTTTTGCTGAATTCGAATAATTTTTCTGGAGTGCGGTGTGCAGAAACAATATCGACTTCCACTTCAATATCAAATCCTTTTAAAATATCGATGGCGTCTTGCATTACAGGAAGATCGCTATTGCTACCCATTATTATGGCTACTTTACTCATTTGTTTGTGTTTTAATGTTGTGATTAGCTTATAACTCTAATCGTATTTTTTACTTGTTCTGCAATCTGTCGCGCAGTGTCTAAATTTTCATTAACAATGGTAACGTGTCCCATTTTCCGGAATGGTCGGGTTTGTTTTTTACCATAGATATGTGGGGTAACCCCTTCCATTTCCATAATTTTTTCGATATTCTCGTAAACCACATCGCCAGTATAATTTTCGGCACCGACCAAATTAACCATTATACCACCCAATTTACTTTTTGTTTCTCCTAACGGAAGGTTTAAAACAGCGCGTAAATGTTGTTCGAACTGAGAGGTGTAACTAGCCTCAATAGTTTGATGCCCAGAATTGTGAGGTCTTGGCGCGACTTCATTAATTAAAATGGTGTCATTTTTTGTTAAAAATAATTCTACAGCTAAAAGCCCTACGTGGTTATAGGCTTTGGAAACGGCTAAAGCGACCTCTTGCGCTTTTTGGGCAATGGATTCGGTAATTCGTGCCGGACAAATAACGTATTCTACTTGGTTGGCTTCTGGGTGAAATTCCATTTCAACAACCGGATAGGTTTTAACATCACCAGCGCTATTTCTAGCAACAATTACGGCTAATTCAGTCTTAAAATCGACTAATTCTTCGGCAATACATTCGCCTTTTGGTAGGTTTTCTAAATCGTGTAGCGTTCTAACCATTTTAACGCCCGTACCGTCGTAGCCAAATTGAGTACATTTCCAAACAAAGGGCAGTTTTAATCCGCCGTTAGAAATAGCATCTTCAATTTCAGAAAGATAGGCAAAGCGAGAAAATGCTGAGGTTGGTAAATTATGATCTAAATAAAATAATTTCTGAGTAGCCTTATTTTGTATCGTTCTTAAATTCTTAGAAGAGGGATAGACTTTTATGCCGTCGTGTTCCAGTTTTTCTAAAGCATCCACGTTTACATTTTCAATTTCGAAAGTCAAGACATCTACTTGTTTTCCAAAATTATAAACGGTGTCAAAATCCATTAAATCACCTTGAAAGAAACGGTTACATGCAATTTTACTGGGTGCTTCAGCGCTTGGGTCTAAAACGTATGTTTGGATGTCAAATTTTCGTGTTTCATTGAGTAGCATTTTGCCTAGTTGGCCACCACCAAGTATTCCCAGTTTAAATTCTGATGAAAAGTAATTCATTGTTTTTGCTTATTTTAGAATACAAATTCATAATTATAAGCGACAGACTATAAATTTAGCTTATAATTATCAAGATATATAGTACAAAAATACATTTAAATATGAAAAGAGCGTCTAAAAAACGAGTTCAAAATCGAATATCGTTATACAAATCCTTATCTTTGCCCCTTTCGTAAAAACAACCTTATGATAAAGCTCCACGATAAATATTTTAAGCCGTTTATATCTGCAGAAGAAATAGAGGAAGCTATAACACGTTTAGCTCAAGAGGTGGCAAGCGATTTAAAGGATGAAGTGCCTGTATTTGTAGGTGTTTTAAACGGATCTTTTATGGTAGTAAGCGATTTTGTGAAAAAATATCCAAAACCGTGTGAGGTGACCTTCATTAAATTAGCGTCTTACGAAGGGGTTAAGTCTACTGATGATATTCAACGTTTAATTGGTTTAACACAAGACTTATCGGGGCGTACAGTTGTTATTCTAGAAGATATTATTGACTCTGGAAAAACACTAAAAGAAATACACAGGATTTTTGAAAATGCAAACGTAAAACAGTTGCTTATTGCGACTCTTTTTTACAAACCTGAGGCCTATAAAAAGGATTTTAAACTGCATTATATCGGTATTAAAATTCCTAATAAATTTATTGTAGGCTATGGTTTAGACTACGACGGATTGGGACGAAACTTACCAGAAATATACCAATTAAAAACAACACAACATATGACAAATATAGTATTATTTGGCCCTCCAGGAGCAGGTAAAGGTACGCAAGCAAATTACTTAAAAGACCAATATAATCTTGTACATATTTCTACGGGAGATGTTTTTCGGTTTAATATAAAAAACAAGACGGCGTTAGGTGTTTTAGCTAAATCTTTTATAGATAAAGGCGAATTAGTACCAGACCAAGTAACTATCGATATGTTAAATACTGAAGTCGAAAAAAATGCTGGAGCAAAAGGATTTATTTTTGATGGTTTTCCGCGAACGCCTGCTCAAGCAAAAGCTTTAGATCAATTAATGAGTGATAAGGACTCACAAATAGATGCAATGATTGCCTTAGAAGTAGAAGATGAAATACTTGTAGAACGGTTGTTAGAACGCGGTAAAACAAGCGGAAGACCTGACGATGCAGATGAAGGGATTATAAGAAATAGAATTAAAGAATATTATAAAAAAACAGCGGTATTAAAAGAGTTCTATACAGATCAAAATAAATATTTTGGTGTCGATGGTATAGGGTCGATTGAAGATATTACAGAACGTTTAAGCACAGTAATAGATACATTATAAGAAATTAATCACGTTTAAATTTAATTACAGCTCAACTAAAATACCCTTAATACAAACTAATACAATGACTGAAGGAAATTTTGTAGATTACGTAAAAATGCACGTAACTTCTGGTAACGGAGGGAAAGGATCGTCGCATTTACATCGTGAAAAATACATTACAAAAGGAGGACCAGATGGAGGAGATGGAGGTCGTGGTGGACACGTTATTATGCGTGGAAACTCTAACCTTTGGACATTATTACATCTTAAATATAAACGACACTTTCGTGCTGGACATGGTCTACACGGTAGTAAAAGTCGCAGTAGTGGTGCCGATGGAATAGATGTGTACGTAGATGTGCCTCTAGGAACTGTTGTTAGAGATACCGAAACGAACGAGATTCTTTTTGAAATCACCGATGAAGGTGAGGAAATAATTGTTGCCGAAGGAGGAAAAGGAGGGCTGGGAAACTGGCACTTTAAAACGCCTACAAACCAAACTCCACGGTACTCGCAACCAGGAATTCCTCTATCAGAAAGTGAAATCACGTTGGAACTTAAAGTGCTTGCCGATGTTGGTTTAGTTGGATTTCCTAATGCCGGAAAATCAACGTTATTATCTGTGGTCACTTCTGCAAAACCTAAAATTGCCGATTATGAGTTTACAACTTTAAAACCTAATTTAGGTATTGTGCAATATCGCGATTTCCAAACTTTTGTAATGGCCGATATCCCTGGGATTATAGAAGGTGCTGCCGAAGGTAAAGGGTTAGGGTACTATTTTTTACGCCATATCGAGCGAAATTCTATTTTATTGTTTTTAATTCCAGCCGATGCGCCAGACATTAAAAAACAATATGATATTTTGTTGGACGAGCTACGTCGTTACAATCCAGAGATGTTAGATAAAGAACGCATTGTTGCGATCTCAAAATGTGATATGCTGGACGACGAATTAAAAGCGGAGCTTAAAGTAGAGCTAGATAATGAATTGCCAATTCCATACTTGTTTATTTCATCTGTAGCCCAACAAGGCTTAATAGAGCTTAAAGATAAGTTATGGGCCATGTTAAATAAATAACGTCTATACCACTGCCGTGAAAGAGAAAGTTAGAACTATTATAGAAAATGGCGACACTACTTCAAGTCGTGTTTTTGCTTTTTTTATTCAAGGGCTAATATTACTGTCGGTAGTAACGTTTTCTATTGAAACGCTTCCAGATTTAGAGCCAGACACACGCTTTCTCTTAAGGATTTTCGAGACGTTTTGTGTGGTTATCTTTTCTATTGAATATATACTAAGAATTTATGTGTCTGAGAAAAAGCTGAAATTTATTTTCAGCTTTTACGGCATCATTGATTTGCTGGCTATTCTTCCATTTTATATTGCTATGGGAGTTGACTTACGATCGCTAAGAGCACTTCGTTTTTTACGATTGTTTAGGATCCTTAAATTGGTGCGCTACAATAAAGCGATGAATCATTTTAATGCTGCAATTAAATCAGCAAAAGAAGAAATATTACTCTTTATATTAATCACGCTTATTTTAATGTATTTTTCGGCAGTAGGCATCTATTATTTCGAAAACGAAGCACAGCCAGAACACTTTTCGTCTATTTTCGATAGTTTGTGGTGGGCTATTATTACGCTAACAACGGTGGGTTACGGCGACGTTTACCCGGTTACGGTTGGTGGTCGAATCTTTACTTTTTTTATTTTAATGATTGGTTTAGGTATCGTGGCTATTCCAACAGGTATTATTTCTTCAGCACTAACACGGTCTGTCGATAAAAAGGACTAAATCTTAATTAGACTTTTTTTTCGATAAACGATTCAAGGTCGTTTCACTTTTAAAACTAAGAAACAAGACCAAATTATTACCATTTGTTAAACGCATAACAAACCTTAAAAAGCCTTCTCTATATCTTTAAATTTATTTCTAAAAAAGTAAGATGTCGGTTTAAAAACTATCGAAATAATCTGTTTTGAACGGGTTAATTAAACTATATTATTTTTAATCGGCCGCTAATGATTATATTTATTGAAAATCTAGAACTATGAAATTTATTAAACTCCTCCTACTGTGTGTCTTTTTGGGCTCTTGTAGCGCTATTCAAGTGACATCGGATTATGAAAAAACAGCTACGTTTTCAGAGTATAAAACCTATAACTATTTCTCTAATATAGAATCAGGTTTAAATGAATTGGACGATAAGCGTTTAATTATTGCCATTACTAAAAGTCTGTCAAAACAAGGATTATCGGTTTCTGAAACGCCTGATTTTTTAATCGATTTTAAAATGTCTCAACATCAAGAAGCGCCACGAAATAATGTAGGCGTTGGTCTTGGCGGCGGAAACGGAGGTATTGGTTGCGGTATCTCTATTGGTATTCCTATGGGGCAAAATAAAGTGAATCAGAGTCTTTTAATTGAGTTTGTAGACGACTCTAAAATGGGGTTGTTTTGGCAAGGTAAAGGTGAAAGTAGTATGAATCCTAAAGCATCTCCTGAGCAACGAGAATCTTATTTTCGTGCTGTTGTAGATAAGATATTCACGCAATATCCACCCAAACCAAAACAGTAAACTTTATCATTTTGATAACTTTTAAAATACTGTAATCCGTTGCCTTTTTTGTAATTTTGAGTAAAACAGAATACAAATGACAACATTAAAAAATAAAGTAGCCCTTATTACAGGAGGAACAAAAGGAATAGGATATGGTATTGCCGAACGTTTATTACAAGAAGGTGTAAACGTAGCCGTTACAAGTCGTACATTACAATCTGCTCAAGAAGCAGCCGAACGATTGAATGCTAATTCTAAAACGGAAGCAAAAGCCATAGGTTTTCAAGCCGATGTTAGAAATCTTAAAAGTCAGCAAGAAGCAGTAAACGCCGTTGAAGATGTTTTCGGACAGCTAGACGTTATGGTTGCTAATGCTGGAATAGGGCACTTTGCAAGTATTGAAGACATCACGGAAGAACAATGGAAAGACACTATTGACACTAATCTAACTGGGGTTTTTAATTCTATTAAAGCCAGTGTGAATGCTTTAAAGAAAACAAAAGGTTATTATTTAACAATTTCAAGTTTAGCAGGCGAGAACTTCTTTGCAAACGGTTCTGCATACAACGCCAGTAAATTTGGTGTTACAGGATTTACGCAAGCGGTAATGTTAGATTTACGTCAGCACGGTATAAAAGTAAGCACGATTATGCCAGGATCGGTAGCCACTCATTTTAACGGACATACGCCAAATGATGCAGATGCTTGGAAAATTCAAAGCGAAGATATTGGCGAATTAGTAGCCGATGTATTAAAAATGAATCCAAGAACGTTACCAAGTAAAATTGAGGTAAGACCAGCGATGCCGCCTTCAAAATAAGAGAATAGAAAATAATTTATAGTATAAAAAAGAGGCCGCGAAGCCTCTTTTTTGTGTTGTAATGTCTGTGTAATTAGTAGTGATTCTGGCAAAAATATTTATTGTATTTCTAAACGAAGCGCCATGGTCCGTTCAGGTGTAGTCGAGAACTTGCGTGTTACGTTATACGTAATTAAAATTGCTTTCTTTATAATACTTCATCATTTATATTGGCTATTATTTACTCTTTGGTGGTAATACGAATCCCTTCGCTATGACTTGTAAATTCTGGTGCGTACATACTTTGAATGGTTGTAATGCCATTACTCATTTCTCCGGCGTTGGTAACGCGTAAATCGTATTCGAAAACGTAAATGCCTTTTGGTAAATAATCAAAAAAGAAATGCGTTGCCGTATCTTTCGTAGATTCATAATACCCTAAACCGTCTTGGTGTTTATATTGCGATAATACGTTTATGGGTTCTAAGCCTGACGCACGCATATCTTTTAAATGCACAAATTCCATAGCGCGATCACTTCTTATTTCAATGCGCACACGAATAGCATCACCCACATTAAGCGTTGTATTTTTTGTGATGTCAGTTAAGAGTTCACCAGTATCTGTTTGCGTTTTCTTAAAGAGTTTTTTTTGTAGTTTAAGAGGTGTTTCGGCAAAAGTAATGGCCTCTAAATCTTCAAAATATTGCCAGTATAAACCGGCCCAAGCAATGCCATTTCCTTTTTTAGTAAGGGTTACGTCAGCCAACTCTGGTTTTATTTCTGTGGTGTTCCAACTCGTTTTGTAATAGCCTGTTCCGGCTTCAACTTTTACATTTTCAAGAGTCTCCGGAGAAAGGGGTTGTCCTCCAATCGACACCTCTACACTGTCGGTAACACTTAACCAATCACTACTTTGTAATAGTAAGGCATAGACGGCATTGGTTGTTGCTTTTGTGGTTTTCCAACTATTCGTTTGCTTGTTTTTAAGCAACCATATTTTTAAGTTATCTATAGTTCCGGTTTTACGTACTGAGGTCTCTTCAATTTCAGAGAACGCTTCAATAAGTAGCGATTGCGTTTCAATAGGCGCTTCGTACCACTGCCAAGAACTTGTGTTTTCTTTCCAATACATTCCTAATTCTTCTGATGTAATACTAGTTTCTCTAAGCGATTCTAAAATCTGGTGAGCTGTCGCTTTATCACCATTTCTATTCGAAATTAACCCCATCATTCCTTTCGCATAAAGAGAACGCTGTAACCAATACGCATTGATTTGCGATTGATAATAGTCCATTATTTTGCGTACTTCTTTCGTTGTTTTTACGTCCTTAAAGAAGCTTCGCATGTACAAATACTGTAATTGACTATAGCTCAAATGATCTGCCGATACGTCTACATTAGCGCTGTATTTTGTTAAATCGTTGTATTCCTTCACAAATTGCGTATCTAAATACCCAATGGCTTTACTAATCATTTTACTATTAGATTCTGTGTTTACACCCAATGTTTTAAGATGCCCAAAGCCCGAAATAATATGTTGCGTGATAAATCTATTTTCTCGGTATTGCCCAAACCAAGACCACGCACCGGAGTCCATTTGATTATTTTCTAGTTTGCGAATCGCTTTTGATAATCCATTCGTCATTGTGTTAAAATCAAAAAGTAGTGCGATACGTTTTTTTTGTTCTGTCTCGCTTTCAGCATCTCGCAACCATGGCGTTTCTTCAATTAGAATAGATTTCAATTCTGGGTTTTTTTCTAGAGTACTGAGTAAACCATCGTGAGATTTCCATTGGTTAAAAACCCTTTTTATTTTTGGATTAGATGACACAATGGAGTGTGCCAAACTATTTGCATAATAGCGCGAAAAAATCTGTTCGTTACAATCGTAAGGGTAATCCATTACATACGGTAAAGCTTGCACCGCATACCACGCAGGATTACTTGTTATTTCTAATGTCAGTTTATGATGTTTTAACGTTTGTGAGGTCGTTGTTTTTAATTTATCGAGCGTAAATGTTTTCGTTTCATTACTACCAACCCACATAGTCAAAGTCTCGGTAACCAACATTCTATTGGTTAAAACAGGTAATACGTTTTGCTCACCATCACTATAATTCCCCGATTGTGCTAAAATTTTATAGGTCACGGCTTGGATGTTCTTCGGAATCGTTAATTGCCAAGAGACTTGTGTATTTCCTTTTTCGGCTACTGTAAACGCACGTTTGCTATTGCTATTATTCAGTTGGGCATCAATAGGGGTATTAGTAACCGCATCGAACAACTGAAGCACCGCCGTACCTTTTAATTCTTTATTGGTAAGATTTGCAATTTTTGTACTAATTGTTATGCGATCACCTTCACGTAAAAAACGAGGCGCATTTGGAATAACCATCAATTCTTTTTGGGTTACAGCATCCAAGGTTTTTATAGAACTTTCTAAGGTTTTAGTATGTGCAAGCAACTGTAATTTCCACTGTGTTAAAGCTTCGGGTGTCGTAAAGTTAAAACTAATAGTGCCATCCTTATCTGTTTGTAATTGTGGGAAGAAAAAAGCCGTTTCTTGAAGATTCTTTCTAATCTGTACATTGGAGAAATCGTTATTTGCAGCATCTTGTTTGTCCTCAGTTATATGTTTTTCTGCGACTTCATAGGAATCCTCCTCTTCCATAGGAGCACCTTGAATGTCTGCCTCTTGATCACTAATTCCTTTAGCATAAGTTAATTCAGGACGATTGCGCTTTATTCCTAAAGCGCTAATAACAACCTGTTCTACGTTATCATCATCTGCCATGGATAAATTATAAATGGTTTGTGAAGTTATTGGTTTTTTCTCTGTGACATAGCCTAGAAACGAATACACGACGTGACTCTGTAGTTTTACCTTAAGGGTGTAGTGACCATCGAAATCTGTTTGTGTGCCATAAATTGTACCTTCAACAATAATATTTACACCAGGAAGTGGTAATCCATTTTCGTCGAGAACTATTCCCGAGATAACTTTGTCGAATGTTGGCATTTGCCTTCTTCTTGATTGTAAATCACGTAAATAATATTTGTATTGGTTCTCATTCCCAAAATGCAAGCCAAACCAATTAAAACTGTCATAGTTTTTTGGACTAGGGAAATAATTGTACGATTGATTTAGTTGTACTTTAAAATGGGAATTTGAAAATGCATGATAAGCAGACCGTCGAGACTGTGAGTAGTATTGTGGTTGATACAGTGGTGAAAATTGCCATTGCTGAGGTTTAAATTGGTCTAGTGAAGCATCGTACATGCTTGCTAAAAGCTCGGCAGATACTTTTTCGCCCTGCGGACCTTTTATTTTAAACGACCAGGTTTCATCAGTTCCAGGCTGAAGTTTATCTCTAAATGTTAGCGTTTCAATCTCTAAATCAGATTTAGGATAAGGCACGTTTATAGTTAACGCAGAACTATAAAAACTATTAAAAGCAGCATAGCTAACATGAACAACAAATCCGCCGTAATCGTTAGCTGTTACAGGCACACTAATGGTTTTCTTGTTAGCACGTAGCGGTACGGTGTACGATTTTATAATTTTATGGTCTTTCTCAATATCTACATTAATAATTAAGTCTTCTGCAGCTGTTGCCAAAGTAATTTCTGCCGTGTCATTAGGCGCATATTCTACTTTATTGGTTGTAAGTCTAAAAAGCTGATTATCGGCTATAACCGTGTCGTTATTACTATAAATAGATGTTCTTATTTCATCTTTAACAGTTAACCCGGAAGGGTCCTTAGTTTCATACGTTATAATATACGCCCCAGAATCCCACCGTTTTATATTTCCTAGAGATATAGCTGTTAGTGAGTCGGTAGTAACTGTTTTTTCAAAAACTAATGCTCCCTTTTCCCAGTTTTCACTGTGGTCTTCATTGGTATACGCTTCGTGTGGAAAAAGTGTTTTAAAGTCTTCTTTTGTAAAATTCTGATAGTCTGGCGCTTCCCAAGGTCGCGGCCTTAATACGTAATCTGGTGCTTGTAGTTTGTATATTTTTAAGCTTCCGGTGGTCGAAATAAATGCATCATTTAAGTTTTTCGCCGTTAATTGAAGCGTATGTTTTTTATTCGATTTTTCTAGCTGATCTGCAATAGAGAGAGCTGCCGTAATAGTATGGTATCCCGCTTTTACATAAGTGGTTGCGCTTTGGGTTTCTCCATTTATATCGGTAACATCAACTGTAATTTCATAAGTAAAAATAGGGAGTCCTTTTTTATCGACATTCGCATCTGGAATAGCCTTAAAAGGTATGGAATATTCTCCTTTATTATTTGTAGTGGTTTCACCGTGCGCTATTTCTTGCTCCGGTTGTTGTGGCGCATAACGCGATCTGTAAAACCACGGTGCGTATTGAATGTTTCTTTTAACACGATAGACCACTTTAGCATCAGTAATTGTAGATCCTGCAAACGCTAAGGCTTCACCTTTTACGGTAACGCTATCGTTTACTTTTATGGTTTCAGTAAGGGACTTGAATGTCGTTTTAAATTTTGGACGTTTGTATTCTTCAACACTAAAAATGGTTTGACTATTTATTCCATACTTTTCATTTTGCTCTTGTAAACGAATAGCAAATGGCCCCGTTAATCCTGTGTTTGGAAGGATAAATTCACCGGAAATCGATCCGTAGTCATTTGTTATAAGTTCTAAAGTACTAAGTTCTTTGCCATTAACATCAATCAATTTAGCACTCGTTTTATAATCGCTAACTACTAGCGATCTATTACGATCAACATCAATAACAATCCCTTTAAAAAACACGGTTTGTCCGGGTCTGTATATACTACGGTCGGTAAATAAAAAGGACTTATAGCTTGTTTTTTCGGGCATATTCTTGGGGTAATACCCACGTAAGTATACGTTTTTAAATACGGCTGTGTCTGCTCCGTTGGTTACCGTTAAGCTAAAGTTGCCGTATCTATCTGTTTTGTCTTTTACGTGTATTTTACCGTACGCATCGGTTGTTATCGTCTTTTTGCTCTTTTTATCTTCATAGGTAATCGTAACTTCAGCCTGAGTAAGCGGTTGTCCGTTATTGCGATCTATAAACTGAAAAACTTTAAATTCATGATCATGGTATTCTATATAAGCTGTATTAGTAACTTGTACTAGGTTATGCGCTATGTTTATACCGTCATTTTCGGCTGTACCGACTATTAAATAGCGACCGTTTCCCAATTTTGGGACTAAAATTTCAATGGTGTGCGACTGATAATCGCTTTCATCAATTAAAGGCGCTTTCCACGTTTTTGTTGCAGATAACTTACCGATAAAAGCCTTTTCTTCTTCAATTTTATGAAGGTCGTTAAAGTTAGTAATTTCCTTTTCCGATAGGGCATAAGCTGAAAATTCTAATTGCTCAATGTTTTTATAGGTAACTAATAGCTTGGCATTTTTATTAATTGGTAAATTCGACTCTGTTTGAATGCTAAGAGATCGACTTAAAATTCTTTGCTTTAAAAGGGCACAGTGTTCTGCACTGTTAGTTTCTGGATGTTTTTTAATAACGAATTCACAAAGTTCTACAGCGTCTTTTATTTTCCAACGTACGTCAGGATTTGAATTGCTGTCATATTGCAACCCTTGTTTATATAATAAATGTGCTATTTCATAATCATATTGGGCTTCGCTTTCCGTTCCTGTGTTTTTATCACTTTCTTTTTTAAAACTATCTATTAATAAATTCTCTTTGTCGGCAACAACGGTATTAGCATGAACATAGTACAATCTGCTAATATTAACATCGGTTAAAGCTGTTTTATCTGGGTCATTTAAATGAAACTGGATTAATTTCTGATAAATTTTTAAAGCCTTCAATTTAGATGAAAGAGAGTCGGTTGATTGAATAAATAACTTAGAAAATGTTTCGGCAGCACTAAAATAGTTAGGATTGTCAATGTTAAAGGCATCGGCAGGTTTTGTTATACTTGCATCTGAAGCTTTATAGAAATCTAAGGCATTATGACTTAAAAAATCGAACAAGGTAGGTCTGTATAATTTCGAATCTTTTTTTTGAACCAAAAGTATATTGTAATTGTTTAAATCGGTTTGTTGAAGCAGGGATTCGTTTTGTAGAGAATTATCAAAATGCAGTTGAATGTCTTCAATTAGCGTTGTTAAATCCCAAGTTCTAAAATCTTCGGCATCTACTTTTTCTTCCGTTTTAGTCCGATTGTAGAATTGATAGCGATGCGCTTTAAAGTATTGCCAGTAAAGATTAGCAAGTACATTTTCTAAAATATTTTTAGTGGGAGCTGTACTCGTTTTAATTTTGGCTTTAAAAGCATTTACAATTTGTAATTGCGCGTCTTCCTTTAAAATTAAAGCAAACTTGCTTTTAAAAAGCAACACTTTAATCTGTTGAGGTTCGTTATTATCGGCTGTTGCTTTGGCTTCAATAGTTTCCACTATTTTTAAAGCCGATTTTGGCAACCCATTAACTTCCTCAAATTCAACAGCACGCCATAATTGGTCGTAGCTTTTATCTTGGGAAAAGGAGGCGTTAGCAAAAAATATAATCAGTAATAAGATAACGTGATTTTTCATAAACATCATTTTTAAGCAATTTATCGTATTGTACTTTTATAAAAAATAAGAACTACGCAAACGACGCGTTTTAATGCGTGAACGCCTCTTTTTTGAAGGTGTCACTTTTAATTGTTGCGCTAAAATCAAAAACAATACCAATTAGAATACTATTTTAGCTCTAATTTATAATAAATATGAGAGCCCTACTATTTCTATTCCTTTTTCCGTTGCTTAATTTCGGACAAACGGCATTTAACGATGCAGAGAATTTATATACCAATAAAGAATACAAAAAAGCATCTTTACTTTTAGCGCCGTTTGTTGCAGAAAACCCAAATCATTTAGAAGCCATTGAGTTATTTGGTGATGCTAACGGCCAACAAAAAAAATGGGACAGCGCTATAGAACAGTATCAGGTTTTGGTCGATAAAAGGCCGGATAATGCTAATTACCAGTTTAAATATGGTGGTGCTTTGGGAATGAAAGCACTAACGATAAATAAAATTAGAGCCTTAGGAATTATTGGAGACGTAAAACATGCATTTTTGAAAGCTGCACAATTAGATCCCGCACACATCGATGCGCGTTGGGCGCTGGTGGAATTGTATATGCAATTACCCGGAATTATAGGTGGAAGTAAGAGCAAGTCTTTGGAGTATGCCAACCAATTAGAGAACTTATCCCAAGTGGATGGCTATTTGGCTAAAGGTTATATTTACGAATATGATGCCGAACCCGAGTTAGCCGAGAAATATTATAAGCTGGCAATTACTGTTGGTGGCTCGGTAACGTGTTACGATAAACTGACTAAACTTTACGAGAAAGAAGGGAAGACTAACCAAGCGATTAGCGTTTTAGAAGCCGCAAATATGAAGCATAAACGCAATGCTTTGCATTATCAAATTGGTAAAGTCTGTGCCGATTATAATGTGCAATTAGAAAAAGGGGTATATTGTTTAAACGTTTATTTAGAGAATTATAGTGCTAACGATGGTGTGCCTAAAGGCTGGGCGTATTACCGTTTGGCACAAATTTACAAACACAAAAACAACTCGCAAAAGGCACTATTCTTTATAAATAAAGCAATTGCCGAATTACCCGATATTGCTGTTTTTAAATCGGAAAAGGAGCTAATAAATACATTGTGAACCTTTTTTTAATAGATATTCTTCAAATGTAGTGTTTGTAACTTTCCATTTTTAAGAGTATGAACCCCCTTTCAAAAGTCTTTCAAAACGTTTGAAATTGAAGCTGTAAACCATTCGGAATTTCAGCCTAAAAAAAGTATCTTTACGCCTACAAAATCAGGATATGAACGTACATTTTATAGCCATAGGCGGAAGCGCAATGCACAACTTAGCATTAGCATTACATAACAAAGGATACCAAGTAACAGGAAGTGACGACGCTATTTTTGAACCTTCAAAATCGCGATTAGCTGCCAAAGGATTATTACCTGAAACCTTTGGTTGGTTTCCGGAGAAAATCGCGTCTAATTTGGACGCTATCGTGTTGGGTATGCATGCAAAAGCCGATAACCCTGAGCTTTTAAAAGCCCAGGAATTAGGACTTAAAATTTACAGTTACCCAGAGTTTCTTTTCGAACAGTCAAAGCATAAAACCAGAGTTGTAATTGGTGGAAGTCACGGTAAAACGACCATTACTTCTATGATTTTGCACGTTATGCATTACCACGATCGCGATGTCGATTATATGGTGGGCGCGCAATTGGAAGGGTTTGATGTGATGGTAAAACTTACCGAACACAACGATTTTATTGTATTGGAGGGAGACGAGTATTTAAGTTCGCCTATAGACCGCCGACCAAAATTTCATTTGTACAAACCTAATATCGCGTTGTTAAGTGGCATCGCTTGGGATCATATAAATGTATTTCCTACCTACGAGAATTATGTGGAGCAGTTTAGTCTTTTTGTAGATAGTATTGTTGTCGGTGGAAGTATTAGTTACAACACTGAAGATGCTGAGGTAACCCGAGTGGTGGAAGCGAGCGAAAACACGATTCGTAAAATTGGGTATCACACACCAGAATACACCGTAGAAGATGGCGAAACATTCTTAGAAACCCCTGAAGGTGCTTTACCGATAGAGATTTTTGGTAAACATAATTTGAATAATCTTGCAGGCGCCAAATGGATTTGCCAACATATGGGAATAGATGAAGACGATTTTTACGAAGCCATAACCACTTTTAAAGGCGCAAGTAAACGCCTTGAGAAAATTGCCGAGAGTAAAACAAGCGTCGCCTATAAGGATTTTGCACATTCACCTAGTAAAGTAATAGCGACAACGCAAGCGGTAAAAGAGCAATACAACAACCGAAAGTTAGTGGCATGTTTAGAATTGCATACCTACAGTAGTTTAAATGCCGATTTTTTAAAGGAGTATAAAGGCGCGCTAGATGCCGCCGATGTTGCGGTGGTGTTTTATTCACCAGACGCTTTAGAAATGAAACAATTAGAGGCCATTTCTCACCAGCAAATTGCCGATGCTTTTAAACGCGAAGACTTAATAATTTACACTAATCCCGAAGATTTTAAAAACTATTTGTTGTCTCAAAATCTAGAGAATACAGCGTTACTATTAATGAGTTCTGGAAATTATGGTGGCTTAGATTTCAACGCGATTAAGGAATTAATTAAGTAAAAAATAGGCATACAACATAAATAAGGGTTCACTTTTCATTTCGAAATCGTGAACCCTTCTTGTTAAGGCGAAATAACGCATCCGTTTTTAAACTACTATCGAACAGAGTGTTAGTTATTAATAAAAAAAATGTAGATTTACTGTATGTCGGAACAGTCATCATCATTTTCAATTAAAAATTGGTCTCAAGACGATAGGCCACGAGAAAAACTATTGCACAAGGGTAAAAGCACGCTAAGTGATGCCGAATTGGTTGCCATTTTAATTGGGTCTGGAAGTCGGGAGGAAAGTGCTGTGGCCTTATGCAAACGTATTTTAGCAAGTTCAAACAACAACTTAAGTCAGTTAGGAAAGTTATCTATTAACCAACTTATGACATTTAAAGGCATTGGGGAAGCGAAAGCCATTTCCATTATTGCCGCTTTGGAGTTAGGGCGACGTCGTAGAGGAGAAGATGCTTTAAAACTCACAAAGATAACATCGAGTGCTTCAGCTTTTGAACTGTTGCAACCTATTATTGGCGATTTACCGCACGAAGAATTTTGGATTATCTATCTCAACAATTCTAATAAAGTAATTCAGAAATCACAATTGAGTAAAGGCGGAATTACAGGCACATTAGTAGATGTAAGGTTGGTTTTAAAAACAGCGCTCGAAGTTGGCGCCACAGGATTATTACTGGCTCATAATCATCCGTCGGGAACCTTGAAACCCAGTACTGCCGATAAGCAAATAACCGAGAAATTAAAAATGGCAGCCCAAAGTTTAGACCTTAAAGTCTTAGACCATTTAATTGTTACCGAAACCACCTATTTTAGTTTTGCCGACGAAGGTGTTTTGTAGTAATACGCTTTAAATAGACACAAAAAACAAGTCGCAATGAGTGATTAAAGATTAAGTTATGTATTTTTGAGTCTAAAAATTATAACTATCGGAATGCACCACTAAATGCTCTTAGTTTACACACACAAAATAACACCACGAATAAAATACATATTTAAACAAATATGTACGCGCATATTGGGTATTCCTGTAAGTTTTACAACAACAATTGAAGATTTTATTGCACACGATAGTTTAAAAATGTCGTATGCGCGGCAGTCGTTAGGTAACGAAATATTTGTGCGCTCTCATGAATTATTATTCGAACAAGGGTTAAACGATTGGGAGATAAAGGTGAACGACTGGGAGGAAACTAAATGTTTTTTTCCCAATAACGACCAAAGTGCTTTGCCTTTCGATATTTTTGCGGCTTCCTTTTATCTTATAAGTCGCTACGAAGAGTATTTACCTCATGTAAAGGACGAATTCGGTCGTTTTACAGCCAAGGAAAGTTTAGCTTATAAGCATCAGTTTTTGGAGCAGCCGGTTGTAGATATTTGGGCTTTTAAATTTCTGAAATTGTTAAAACTACAATTCCCAAATTACGACTATCAAAAGCGGAGTTATAAAATAACGCCAGTAATCGATGTGCCAATGGCCTACGATTATAGGTTTAAAGGTATAATGCGCACTGTTGGTGGAACATGTAGAGATCTTTTTGGTTTTAAGTTTAAAGAGATTTACACCCGGTATATGGTAATTTTAGGGTTTCAGAATGATCCTTACGACACCTTTAAATATATTGTAAATCGTCAAAAACATACCACGCATAAGTTTATGTTTTTCTTTTCGGTGGGCGACTTTTCGACTTACAATAAAAACAACAGTATTCAAAAAACGGGCTTTGTATCCTTAATAAAACAAGTGGGAGATTATTGTAGAGTAGGGCTAAAATCTTCATTTTTTGCCTTAGACGATAAGCCCACGTTAAAAATGGAAAAAGAACGGTTAGAACGCATTATTAATCAGGATATTCCTGCCGCAAGACAATCGTATTCTAAATTAAATTTACCAGAATCGTATCGCAATTTAACCGAATTAGAAATTTTAGAAGATTTTACAATGGGTTACATTAATCATGTTGGGTTTAGAGCAGGAACCTGCACCCCTTTTCTTTTCTACGATTTGGACTACGAAATACAAACGCCATTACGTATTAATACCTATCATGTTTTAGATTTTGCGCTATTAAAACATTATTCTTTATTAGACAAAAAAATGATACTTAATCGTATTATTAACGAAGTAAAAAAGGTAGATGGTGAGTTCGTACCCGTGTTTCATAATTATACTTTCGGCAATAGTGAGCGCTGGAGAGGATATAAAGAACTTTTTAATATTATAATAGAATCTACAAATGAGTCATAACATAACAGATGTGTTTTTCGATTTAGATCATACACTTTGGGATTTCGATAAAAATTCCTCTTTAACTTTTGAGATGATTTTTAAAATGAATGATATCAGTCTCAATTTAAACGATTTTATAAGCATTTATGAGCCTATAAATTTAAAGTACTGGAAATTATACCGCGAAGAAAAGGTTGATAAAGTGTCTTTGCGTTACGGTAGATTGAGTGACGCTTTTAAGGCTTTAAACATTACGATTGAAGATGTGGTTATTAATAAATTAGCCGTTGATTATATCACTTATTTAACCAGTTATAATCACATTTTTGAAGGCACTATAGAGCTTTTAGAGTATTTAAAACCAAAATATAATTTGCATATTATAACCAATGGTTTTGGAGAAGCGCAACAGCGTAAATTAGAAAAATCGAATATTAGTCACTACTTTAAAACCGTAACAAATTCTGAAATGGTGGGGGTTAAAAAACCCAATCCTAAAATGTTTCATTTCGCATTAGAGTTGGCAAAGGCTAAAAAAGAATCGAGTATTATGATTGGCGATAATTATGAAGCCGACGTTTTAGGTGCTTTAAATATAGGGTTGGATGCCATTTGTTTCAACTATCATAAAACAGTAATCACCGGTAACGTTAAACAAGTTAATACGCTATTAGAAATAAAATCGCTACTTTAAAAGTGTGAATAATTTATATATAAGAATGAAGAAAATAGTAATTTTTGCCGTGCTTTTTTTAGCAATGTATTCAGGATATGCTCAAAATAATATTAATAATTATAAATATGTCATCGTCCCGAATAGTTATAAATTTTTAAATAGCGCTAACGAATACAGATTAAACGAATTGACCAAGTTCCTATTCGAAAAATACAATTTCGTAACTTTTATGGAAAACGATGCGTTTCCAGACGAAGTAATCTCAAATGGTTGTTTAGCGTTACGCGCTAATGTTTTGGACGATTCTGGTTTTTTCAAAACCATTTTAAAGATAGAACTTAAAAATTGTAAAGGAGATATCGTGTATACAACACTAGAGGGCATTTCTAGAGAGAAAGACCGTGCTGTAGCTTATAATTTAGCTTTACGTGGGGCTTCAAAGTCTTTGGATGGTTTAAATTACAGCTATGCACCAGATGCTAATCAAATTATAATACCATCGGAAACGACTAGAGCGCAAGAGCAAATTAATAGTCTTAAAAAGGAGATAGAAACCTTAAGAGAAGAGAAAATTACAGGAGTAGAAACGACCGAAACGCCACAAACGAATAGAAACGTACTAAAGAAATCTGTTCCACTTCAAACAGTAATTAAAGCTACAGACAGTGCGTCGCTATATGCTCAAGAAATTCCAAATGGTTATCGAGTTGTAGACGAGACTTCAATGGTGGTTTTTACCTTGTGGCAATCAAACTTAAAAGACGTCTTTATTGTAAAAGATAACAACGCTATCGTTTATAAAGAAGCGGGCCTTTGGATCTATTCTTCCGTAGTTAAAGGAAAAACAGTATCAAAAATAATGTCACTACACTTCTAATACCCGTATTTATCTTTCCAGCGGTTTCTTAAAAATTCGCGTTGTCCATTTTCTCTGGCATTATTGCCTGGCGTGTACAACGTGGTGTTTTGTATTTCTTTAGGTAAAAATTCTTGTGGTGCGAAATTATTCTCGTAATTATGCGAATATTTGTAATCTTCGCCGTAACCAATATCCTTCATTAATTTGGTTGGCGCATTTCTAATACCCAATGGAACCGATAAATCTCCTGTGTTTTTAACCAATTGCTGGGCGTCGTTTATGGCCGTATAGGCGGCATTACTTTTTGGAGAACACGCTAAATAAGTAGCGCATTGGCTTAGAATAAGGCGCGATTCTGGATACCCAATGCTCGACACGGCTTGAAAGGTTGTATTTGCAATTACAAGTGCCGTTGGGTTTGCATTACCAATATCTTCACTCGCTAAAATAAGTAATCGGCGGGCAATAAATTTAACATCTTCGCCACCCTCAACCATACGTGCTAAATAGTAAACCGCTGCATTGGGGTCGCTACCACGAATCGATTTTATAAACGCCGAAACAATATCGTAATGCTGCTCGCCAGTTTTATCGTAACGCACCGTGTTGTTTTGTACTTTATCTAATACCGAAGCATTTGTAATGGTAACGGTATCGTTATTTTCTGCAGTAACAATAAGCTCAAAAATATTTAATAATTTTCGTGCATCACCACCAGAAAGCCTTAGTAAAGCTTCGGTTTCCTTTAGGTGAATCGTTTTTTGAGATAAAAGCTCATCTTCGGTAATGGCACGCTTTAAAAGTTGTTCTAAATCGGTTTTCTCAAAGGGATTTAAGATGTAAACCTGACAGCGTGACAATAATGCGGGGATTACCTCAAAACTAGGGTTTTCGGTAGTCGCGCCAATTAAAGTAACCCACCCTTTTTCAACGGCCTGCAATAACGAATCTTGTTGCGATTTGCTAAAGCGATGAATTTCATCTATAAATAGAATCGGGTTTTTCGTTGTAAATAGGCCGCCACTTTGTTTCGCTTTATCGATAACCTCACGCACATCTTTTACGCCGGAGCTAATGGCGCTTAAGGTATAGAACGGACGTTTCGACTCGGTAGCAATAATATTTGCCAAAGTCGTTTTTCCAATACCAGGAGGACCCCATAATATTAACGACGGGATTAAACCTTGTTTTATTTGGCTAGTTAACGCCCCGTTTTCGCCCACCAAATGTTGCTGACTTATATAGTCTGATAAGGTTTTTGGACGTAATCTTTCTGCTAAAGGTGCATTCATAATGCAAAATTAAAGGATTATATTGTAATAAAAAGGGGAGAGGTCAATTAATTTTTAGGGCGTGTTTTTTTTGTCGTTCCTCTCAAAAATAACCGGCCTATCATTACTCAATCTTTTTAAGAAGGTAAAAAGGATTTTAAACAGGCCATTCTATCCCTCACGCAACTGACATTTTAACCTCTGTTTATAAAATGGTAGCTCTTTTGCTATACTGTAACTATGAATAAACCAACCGATCCGTTTAAATTTTCCATAGATGTTATTCTCTATCCGTTATTGTTAGTGCTACTAATATGGCTTGTTTTTTCTATTGAAATCCGTTTTGGTTACCGATTCAATAATTTTGGTATTTATCCTAAAACCTTAAAAGGATTGCGTGGCGTTATCTTTAGTCCGTTTATTCATTCGGGCATAAAACATTTATATTCTAACACCATTCCGTTGTTTGTATTGTCTTCAGCCTTGTTTTATTTTTATAAAGAGGTGGCGTTTAAGGTTATTATTTACGGTATTATTATTTCAGGATTAATAACGTGGGCTATAGGAAGGCCATCGTACCATATAGGTATTAGCGGTTTAATCTATGTGTTATTTAGCTTTAACTTTTTTAAGGGTATTTTTACGAGACATTACCGGCTAATTGCTTTATCGCTATTAGTGATTTTCTTATATGGAAGTATGTTTGTTTATGCGTTTCCGATAGACGAAAAAGTATCTTGGGAAGGCCACACGGCAGGATTAATTACCGGATTTATTTTTGCGTTGTTTTTTAGAAAGAAAATAGCGAAAGTTGCAAAATACGATTGGCAACAGGAGCAGTACAACGCACAAGACGATGAGTTTATGCAACACTTTGATGCCAGTGGTAATTTTGTACCAACAGAAATAGAAGCAGAAAAAGAAAACGTTGCGCTCACAGAGACATCTGCAACGCTATCAAATCAAAATATACGCTACATTTTTAAGGAAAATAAAGAGAATGCGGAAGATAAAGACAACGATTTATAAACGTTGTCTTAACACTTCATATAAAAATACGCCACAGGCAACAGATACATTTAAAGATTCAATATCACCTAATAGGGGTAATTTTGCTTTTGCATCCACTAATTTTAATACCGAAGGGTTAATGCCGCGACCTTCAGACCCCATAATAATTGCGCAAGGCTCTTTTAGAGAAATATCGTAGATAGTATTATCGGTTTTTTCTGTGGCTGCTATTACTTTTATACCCGACGCTTGCATATAGAACATGGCGTCTTTAATGTGGTCTACTTTACAAATAGGAATTTTAAATACTGCACCAGCACTCGTTTTAATGGCATCGCCATTTACTGGAGCGCCCCCTTTTTTCTGTACTATAATACCGTTTACGCCAGTACATTCTGCTGTACGAATAATCGCTCCGAAATTTCTAACATCGCTTATTTGATCGAGCATTAAGAATAGGGGAGTTGCACCACTTGCTATAGTCTTTTCTACTAAAGTTTCTAAGTCGTGAAATGTAATTGGTGATATTTGTGCAACAGCACCTTGATGATTATTTGTAGTTAATTTGTTTAGTTTTTCAATAGGCACGTAAGATGCGTTTACGCCATTTTTTTTAATAGCAAACTCTAGTTCTTGAAATAACTCGCCTTTTAATCCTTTTTGTAAGAATACTTTATCTATTGTACTATTCGCATTTATAGCTTCAATAATTGCTCTTAAACCGAAAATTTGTGTGTCTTTTTCCATCGGCACAAAGATATAAAAAAACCACCTCGAAAAGAGGTGGTTTTAAAAATCTTATTTTATGTTTATTAATGGTTTTCCTTTAAACTAGTTTAAGTTAGTTTTTTCATAAAAATTAAAACATAAAAAAAGAGACTGATTTTCATCAGTCTCTTTTAGTATTAATTAAGTCGTAATTTAAATAACTTATTCAGCAGCTACTAAATTTCCGTCTTTGTCATAAATAGTATATAAACCACCTGATACAACAATTGTTGCAGCTACAATAGTTCCATTACCACCTGGTTCACTTGCAGGATAGTCAGATGTGTAAACATCGTTATATTCTAAAGTAGTAGTAAATGTTCCTGTTTTTCCTAATGTTAATGTTAAAGGAATAGCAAAAGCGTCAATAGGAGTTTCAGTCGGAGTTACCGTCCATAAATCTACTTCAATATTGTAAGTACCATCAGCTAAAACACCAAGAGCATAATCTACTTCTGGACAATCAGCGGTTTCTAATAAACCAACGACATCAAAATCAACGACATCACATAAGTTTTCAGTAAATTCAGAAACGATGATATCCTCGTCGTCACCATCTTCTTCAGTTACAGTTTCTAACCATTCGTAAGTAACGTCCTTGTCCCATTCTAATAGTATAGCTAAACTCTCGGTAGCAATATTTGTAATGTTAACTGTTACCGTAGCATCTGCTAATACCGTACGTACACCTGCTGCAGATATTTTTAAAACAACAGTTTCTGTATCTTCAGCAAAAATATCCATCATTGTGTTAACAGGGATGTCGAAAGAGGTTGCATAAGCAGGAACTGTGATTTCGAAACCGTCACCTGGAATACCAGTGTCAGAATCTGTAGCAGCATCGCCAGCTGTAAAATCTACACCTTGGGTCGCTGTTCCAGAAACAACTTCTATTTTAAACTGAGAGGGCATGTTTATCGCTTTTTCCATTGTAAATGGAATAACATCAGAACCACCTTCAGCAATCGTTAAAGAACTAACAGTTGTAGATGCAGATGTCTTAGGCTGAGTGTCCATTCCATCTAAGTCATCGTCCATACAGCTAAAAAAGCACACTAACGTAAGTGCTAGCAAAGATGATTTTAAACTTGTTTTTAATATGTTTTTCATTTTAATATTTTTAATATTTAATTATTGTTTTACATAAGTCGATTCATATAAACGGTCACCAGATTCAAATGTAATAGTATAAGTGATTACAATGTCTCCAGTAACTGGATCAACAGAACCAGAACCAGATACTTGATTTGAATATAGACTTACTAAATTTTGACTTTCAACATTAATTGTTCCACATACATCTGAAAATGTAAATCCTTCTGTCCCACCAATTGATCCATTAACAGCCCCAGGACCGTAAGAACCAACGGTTGCAGTTCTAAAAACGTTTACAGATTCCATAGTAATACTTTCAGGTTGTTCGTTCACTAAACCTCCATCACTTACACGTATCGTAGAAACGTCATAAGTAAAGGCGTCTACTTGTGATTGACAACCAACAAAGTTTATTGTTAAAGTGTCATTTAAATCTGATATAACTGAACCAGTTGATGACGTTAAATTTAACTTTAAAAAAGTTGGGGTATCAAGATCTAATCCTCCAGTGTTAATAGTCACAGGAATTGTTCCGAAGTTTTCTCCAGCTGGAATAACAAAAGAGCTAGTCGTTAAATTATATTCATTTCCTGCTACTGCAGTCGATGATGGGTCTACTGTAAAAGTAACGGCTACGTCTGATTGAGTAGGGTATCCAGAGTTTCCACCAAGTATACTTACAGGGTAGTTTTTCTCTACTGCCCCTTCATCTACGAAATAACTTTCATTTTCTGTTTTCTTAGCGAAACCAATAAGGTACGCACTATTTTCGATGCCTTGTAATCCTCCTTCATCTTCATCATCTACTAAACAAGAGAAGTTTAGCGCAGATAATGTAAGAACAAGCAATAATATTTTTATGTTTTTCATTTTTCTAAGTTTTAGCAATTTTTAATTAGTTTACGTCCCAGAATAATCTGTCGTTAAACGCTGCTGATCCTGGTTGGTTAGGCACGTTAGCAGAGTTAGAAGAAGATTCTGATGCAGGATATAATAATCTATATGGTAATTTAGATTGTTCTGCAATGATTGGTAATGGAACCGAAGGGAAACCTGTTCTATTGTAATCTATAAAAGATTCCATAGCGTTAATTCCTGTAAGGGCGATCCATTTTTGAGTCATAATAGCTTCAATTTTATTAGTCGAACCTGCATATCCAATTCTATTAGTATTACCAGATGCTGTAATGTATGTCGCTGCAGATCCTGCACCTAATATATCAAACGATGCTTGAATACCTGAATTAAATAATTGCTGAGCGTTACCTGAAATATAAAGTCTTTCAGCAGCTTCTGCTTGTAAGAAGAAACTTTCTGCAGCAGTAAATAAGAAACTATCTTGGTCTGGGCCTTTTAAGAAACCAGGACCTAATTCAGATAATTCTGGTGGAGCAGTAGTATTAGTTGCTCCTTGTTGAACACCCGTTACATTTCCATCATCAGGACCTTGAGTTACTGGCTCGTACATACGTGTAAGTCTTGGGTCAGGTACGTTAGTAGATAAACCATCTTCAGTTTGTGATCCTTTTAAGAATTCAGCTTGGTATTCAGAAGGTACGATAAAATCATTATCGAACGTATCGTTACCTGCTGTATCTTGACCGTAGTTTTCCCAAAATGGATTTAATTGCCCATCAGCGTTAGCGTAACCTGGGTTTATAGTAGCATCAGTCGTTAAAAAGTTAGTATCTAATGCTGCATATTGATCTGCTAAGTAAGACGCTGTTTCAGAATCAGTCGCTGCTAATTCAGATTGTCTTAATAGAATTCTAAGCTTTAAAGTATTAGCTACTTGAATCCATCCATTTGCATCACCAGCAAAAACAGTGTCTTCAACACCTACTGGGTTTGCAGCACTATAGTTGTTTAAAGTACCAATTGCTGTGTTTAATTCTGTGATTAAATCTCTATAAATAGATTTTGAATCATCGTAAGCAGGAGTAAAGTTTTCACCAAATTGTAATGCTTCACTGTAAGGAATATCTCCATATACGTCAGTTAAGAACTGGAAGTAATAAGATTTCAATATTCTAGAGATCGCTTTATGGTTATTGTATTCCGCCCCTTCATAATTTATAATGGCTTGGTAAGTACCCATCCCTGCGTAGATATCTCTCCATATCACAGATCCTGGTCCATAAGTTTGTGTAAAGTTCAATCTGAATTCATCTTGAAAACCACCAGTTACGTTATTAATATCGCCTGCCCATTGGTTCATAAAGATACTTCCAGTTTCGCTACCAGTAACCTCAAATCTATAGCGAGGTGCTTGTATCGCTCCAGCTAACAATAAGTCTGGAGTTACGTTTTCTGTTGTAAACCCTACTTCTGTTTCGTTGATATCTAGGGTACTTTCGCACGCTAATGTAGATACACCTAAAGCAAGAAGTATGAATCCTTTATTAAAATATTTTTTCATTGTTTATTTTTTTTAAAATGTTAAGTTAAGACCTAAACCAAAAGTTCTTGTTGGTGGTAAAGCCGACTGTTCTGTAATACCTTGTGCATTTCCAGTTGAAAATCCAGATTCTGGATCACTATACCCTCTGTTTTCAGATGGTAAAACTGTAAATGGGTTTCTAGCATTAGCACTAATTCTTAAACCTGTAATCATTGTATTCTTTAAGAATTTTTTGTCCAATTCATAAGATAATGATAATTCTCTCACTTTAAATGCAGTGGCATCCACTATGTTGTTTTCTCCAATACTTCTATAGTTACCAAAGAAGTTAATGTAAGAACCAGCTGTGGTTCCTCCAGAAGGCACAGATGTATTCGTTGCATAAACACCAGGAGATGTTTCTACTACAGAGTTTGGCCAAATAAACGCACCACGACCACCTTGAGCAGTTTCAACTGCGTGACCAGACCATGTTATGTTTTCCTTGTGATGAGAATAGAACACATGTCCTGTTCTGTAATCCATAGTAGCAGATAAAGTAAAAGCTTTATACGTAAAATTCGTATTTAAGTTAACGATGTGTTTAGCAGTCGTTCTACCAGCAATTTTTAAACCAGCTGCTTCCGTAGGATTTCCTGCAGAATTAATAATAACTCTTCCTTGAGGATCTCTCTCGTAAGAATTTGTTTGAATTACTGGGAAAGCTTCACCTTCTATAGCAAATACTTCAGCACGCCCTGTGTAACCACCAAGAGATACTTGTTTTGCTTGGTCTGATACTTTAACAACTTCGTTGTCTGTCGTAGAATAGCCTACGTTAACATCCCATTTAAAATCTTCACTCTTTAATACTTTAAGACCTAAATCAAATTCTAAAGCGTATCCTTTAGTTTCTCCAATATTAATTCTTGTATTAGCTAAACCTGAAGCATCTGAAGTATTAATTCTTACAATTTGATCTGTCGTGTTAAAGCTAGAATAACTCGCATCTAAAGTAACACGGTTTTTTAAGAAACCAAGAGATAAACCAACTTCTGCAGTGGTTGTAAACTCAGGCTGAAGAAAAGGATCTGTAATAGTTTGATCTACAACAAAAGAGTTTTGACCGTTAAAAGGGAAACCACCTGCTGTGTTGTACGTTTGCTGAATAGCATAAGGACCAACACCACCATCGTTACCAATTTTCACATAGGCTGCAGTTACTTTCATGTAGTTTAATACATCACCACCAAAATTATCGAATGCTTTAGTAGGGATAAAAGAACCACTTATAGAAGGGTAGAAGAATGATTGGTTAGCTTTATTTAAAGTAGATGACCAGTCATTACGCCCTGTTAATGTTACAAATAAGAAATCTTCGTAACCAAAATCTAAGTTAGCAAAAGCACCAATTCTAGAATTAGAACTTCTATAATCTGTTGTTCTTGGTAAATTATCTGCGAGAAGTTCAGAACTTGGTCCACTAGAAAGGTTAGGAATAGTATAAATACCATCTACCGTTAAACCATTACCACCAGCTCTTACAAAAGCATTTTTAAAGTATTGGTTGTTTAAACCTATGTTAGCTCCAAAAGATATTTTTTCGGTTAACATATAATCTAAATTCATAAAGAAATCGGTATAGTACTGACTACTTCTATCATTACGGATGTCTACCTGAGAAATTAATGATCTATTTCCTCCTGTATTGTCAATGATCTCCTTTGGCTCTGTATAACCATTTTGGTACGATAAACTTTGGCTAGTATTAATTCTAGCATTACTTAATAATTTAAAAGAGATGTTATCGTTTACTTTGTATCCTAAATCTCCAGTTAAACTTAAGTTATTAGACTCTCCTTCAGAACGTTGATTAGCAAGATTCCAGTAAGGATTTGTAAAATAAGCATTCCAGTTTCCTTCGTTTCCAGAGTTTTCAAATGCAGTAACAGGAATGTTTGATGCAGATTGTAATAATTGTGTATTTAAATCACCATTATGTCTTTCAACAGAAGTATTTGTGTAAATAAGATTACCTCCAACACTCCAGTTACCTACAGTTTTACCTGTATTTAAAGTAAGTGTATTTCTTTTTCTTTGATCACCAGGAATAATAAATTCATTCAAGATATTTCTAGCACCTAAAGTAAGGTATCCGTCTTCATCACCAGAAGAGAATAAGATAGAGTTTTGTCTTGTTATACCTGTTTGAAAAAATTCTTTCATACTGTCACTTCCTCTACTTGAGTAAGGAGCCATTACGAACGAACCATCAGCTTGAGGTAATCCAACAGGAACCATTTCTCCGTCAAATTCTGGACCCCATGCACCGTTTTCGTAGATAACGTTTTCGAAACCATTTCCTAAATCCCATCCTTGACCATAACGGGTCTGTTTTTCTGGAACATAAGCGACACTTTCAAAATCGATAGAACTATTCACTTGAATAGTCATTTTTCCACCTTTTGTTGATTTCTTAGTAGTAACTACAATTACACCATTAGAACCTTGCGATCCGTATAATGCAGAACCTGCAGCACCTTTAATTACGTTTAAAGATTCCACTTGGTTTGGATCTAAAGCATTTAAAAAGGTTGTGCTAGAAATTGCACCATCAATAACCACTAAAGCCTCATTGTTACCTGAGATCGAACGGTTACCACGAAGAACAATTCTGCTATCTCCAGAAACACCATTACTAGTTTGAGAAATAGTTAAACCAGATACTTTACCTGATAAACTGTTTACAACACTAGGGTTGTTAGCTTTAGCCAGTTCTTCAGTACTAACAGTTTGATAAACGGTTGTTACCTCGTCTTTCTTACGTTTAATACCTAGCGCCGTAATAACTACCTCGTCGATAGCTGCTACGTCTACTTCCATTGTAAAACTAATTGTGTTAGCTGCACCTACAGTTTTGTCAACGCTCTTATATCCTACAAATGAGTAAGAAATAACATCGCCTGTGCTTGCAGATATCGCGTAGTTTCCGTCGAAATCCGATTGCGTACCACTGGTAGTGCCTTTAATAACAATATTTACTCCAGGTAACGGTAGTCCGTTTTCATCGGAAATCGTTCCTGAAATTGATTTTTCTTGTGCGAACGTGAGTTGCACAACAAACGCTAGAAACAGCGTTAAAATTCCACTAAACTTTGTTTTCATTTTATATTTTATTTGAATTAGTCTAGGCCAAAAATCATAATAAAAAGTTAATAAAACAATATTTATTGGTTAAAATTTCAAAAAACTTTAAAAAAACGTGTATTATTTCTGCAGATACTTAGAAAAAGGAAGATAAACTGAGATGAATATTGGAGTTTGAGAATTCGAATTCCTGAGATTCTGTCTTCCCATTAGCATAATTTAATTTTAATACCCCAGCTCTTGTTATAATACCAAAACCAATACCAAAGCCATATAAGTTGTTTTTTTGTTGGGTAAGTGTATTATTTAATGTCGCATAATCTATAATGCTATGCGCATAGATGGTCTTGCTTAATCGGTAACGGTACTCGGTATTAATCACTGCAAATTTTGTAGCTAACAAACTTTCTTCCGCAAAGCCTCGAATGGAGTTTATACCTCCAAAACGGAATAATTCGTTCTCCAAATGGTTTTTAGTATTTAATAAAGCACCGCTCACTTTAACAAAAAAACTGTTTTGAGCGTTAAATTTAATATTATGAAAGGTCGTTACAGCTAGTTTGGTCTGTTTTTCGCCGGTGTTGTCTCGTGTTCTTTTGCCTAACCCAGCTTCTAATGCGAAATAAGTGTTTATAGGGAAGAGTAGATCGGATGCGTTTCTGTTTTCAAAAGTATATTTCGACGTGTAAAAGTTGGTGGTATAATCGTCGGTAGTCGTAAAAACTGGATTTTTTAATAAACTATTGGAGGTGTAAGTATCAATTCCTAAAAAAAAGCGCGATTTTGTATCTATCTGATAAAATACTTTAGCACTTTGTTTCACGGTAGTAAACGACGAGTCTTTCTTTAAGATGTTTAATTCGAATTCGGTGCCAATAGGAGTGTTAAATAAATAGGGAAGGTTTAAAGCAACATCGAAAGTTTTCTGTTCATTTTCGGTACTCTTATAATGAAGCGCAAAAGATTCGCCAAAATTAAAATTATTATTAAGGTCTAAATTTATAAAACCGTTAAATTCTAGAGTGTTAGTTTCCTCATTGGTACTAAATCCTAAATACCCATCAAAAGCATTGCTTTGGGTTTTTTCAAGATAGAGGTATAAAGTTGTAGAGTCTTTACTAAATAATACCTCTGGGTCTTTAATTTGTTTTGCAAAACGAAGATTGTTTAAACCATTTAGCTTTTTTTTAATGGTTTCTATATTAAAACTTTTTTGAGGGGTTATTTTTAAAAAACGTCTCAAATAGGATTTAGGGAATTTTTCATAGCCTTTAACAACGATCGCATCTAGTTTTCTTTTTTCTGTAGTATTACTAATTTTTAATTCGGCTTGTAGCGTGTTTTTGTTTTTAGCTGAAATGTTTTCAAGGTTTAATTGCGCAAAGGGGAATCCGTTTTTTGAAACTTTAATAGTGAGGAAATCTAAAGTCGCTTCGATGTCTTGAAAGGGAATAGTAAATTCGTTTTCGGTTACTAACTTTGAAATGTGTTTCACCTCCTTAGGATTAATCGTATTCTTATTAAATGTAATCGTGATGTATTCGTATTTTGAATGCAACCGAACTTGATATGAAAACGTACTATCGTTTTTTTTGGAGTTATTAATAAGTGTGTGATTAATATAACCGTCGTTATAAAGAGATTCTTTTAAGCTGCCTAGAGCATCTAAAACCGCAGAGGCCTCTGGAAATTTTTTTAAGGTACTGTAGTTTTTTAAAATCTCAGTAATAGAATCTGTTTCTCCTGTCACTTCTAAGTATAGGTTTTGGGCTACCGACGTTGACGAAAGGATTATAAAAATAATAAGGAATACAAGAGGTTTTTTTTTCACTAACACAGTCATTTTAAACGGGTATAAAATTAATGGAAAAAACTAATGGAATGTTATAAAGAAGCTGTTTTTTTGAAATTCTATTGAAAATTAATTAGTTATGATTTGAATTATTAATTAAAATGCATACATTTGCACCCCTCTTAAACAGAGGTAACGTAAAATTATATATAAAAATATATGCCAACAATTTCACAATTAGTACGAAAAGGAAGAACCAAAATAACCAAGAAGAGTAAATCGGTTGCCTTAGATTCGTGTCCTCAAAGACGAGGGGTATGTACGCGTGTTTACACAACAACACCAAAAAAACCAAATTCAGCGATGCGTAAAGTAGCGCGTGTAAGGTTAACAAATGGTAAAGAAGTAAATGCTTACATCCCTGGAGAAGGACACAATTTACAAGAGCACTCGATAGTATTGGTTAGAGGTGGAAGGGTAAAAGATTTACCAGGAGTTAGATATCACATTGTTCGTGGCGCTTTAGACACCGCAGGTGTAGAAGGAAGAACGCAACGTAGATCTAAGTATGGTGCAAAACGCCCTAAAAAGTAATTAAAACTTTAAGAAGAAGACATGAGAAAAAAAGCAGCAAAAAAGAGACCGCTTTTACCAGATCCACGGTTTAACGATCAGTTGGTAACACGTTTCGTCAATATGATGATGTGGGACGGTAAAAAGTCAGTAGCTTTTAAAGTATTTTACGATGCAATTGATATCGTAGAGTCAAAGAAAACAGACGAAGAAAAAACAGGTTTAGAAACTTGGAAAGATGCTTTATCTAACGTTATGCCTCACGTAGAAGTACGTAGTCGTAGAGTTGGTGGTGCAACATTCCAGATCCCTAATCCTATTAGAGCAGATCGTAAGGTTTCAACAGCGATGAAATGGTTAATTACCTATTCACGTAAAAGAAATGAAAAATCGATGGCGCAACGTTTAGCTTCAGAGATTTTAGCAGCAGCTAAAGAAGAAGGAGCGGCGGTTAAGAAAAGAGTAGATACTCATAAGATGGCTGAAGCAAATAAAGCATTCTCTCACTTTAGATTTTAATAAGAAATGGCAAGAGACTTAAAATATACAAGAAACATAGGTATTGCTGCTCATATTGATGCTGGTAAAACAACAACAACAGAGCGTATTCTTTTTTACACAGGTGTATCTCATAAAATTGGAGAAGTTCATGATGGAGCTTCTACAATGGACTGGATGGAGCAAGAAGCAGAACGTGGTATTACAATTACGTCTGCCGCAACAACTTGTGATTGGACATTTCCTAAAGAAAATGGAGAGCCAACAGCTGAGGCAGTAGACTATCACTTTAATATTATTGATACTCCTGGCCACGTAGATTTTACTGTAGAGGTAAATCGTTCATTACGTGTGCTAGATGGTTTAGTATTCTTATTTAGTGCTGTTGATGGTGTAGAACCACAATCTGAAACAAACTGGAGATTAGCCGATAATTATAAAGTTCCTAGAATTGGTTTCGTTAACAAAATGGACCGTCAAGGATCAGACTTTTTAGAAGTGTGTCAGCAAGTAAAGGATATGTTAAAATCTAACGCTGTGCCAATAGTTTTAAACATTGGTGAAGAAGAAGATTTTAGAGGTATCGTTGATTTAGTAAAAAACAGAGCTATTGTATGGCATGATGACAACTTCGGATCTACATTTGATGTTGTTGCTATTCCAGAAGAAATGAAAGAGGAAGTACGTAAACATCGTGCCTTCTTAATCGAAGAAGTAGCTAGTTATGATGAAAACTTACTAGAAAAATTCATGGAAGATGAAGATTCTATTACAGAAGAAGAAGTGCACGCTGCACTTAGAGCTGCTGTAATGGATATGGCAATCATTCCTATGATCTGTGGGTCGTCATTTAAAAATAAAGGTGTACAATTTTTATTAGATGCTGTTTGTCGTTACTTACCTTCTCCTATGGATAGAGAAAGTGTAATAGGAGTTAACCCAAACACAGATAAAGAAGAAAGACGTAGACCAGATGTTAAAGAGCCTTTTGCTGCTTTAGCGTTTAAAATTGCTACCGATCCTTTCGTAGGACGTTTAGCATTCTTTCGTGCGTATTCAGGTCGTTTAGATGCTGGTTCGTACATCTTGAATAACCGTTCAGGTAAAAAAGAGCGTATTTCTCGTATCTACCAAATGCACGCCAACAAACAAATTGCTATTGATTATATCGAAGCAGGAGATATTGGAGCGGCAGTAGGGTTTAAAGATATTAAAACGGGTGATACGATGTCTGATGAGAAACATCCTATTGTTTTAGAGTCTATGGACTTTCCAGATCCAGTAATTGGTATCGCGGTAGAGCCAAAAACTAAAGCAGATGTTGATAAATTAGGTATGGCGTTATCTAAATTAGCTGAAGAAGATCCTACGTTTACAGCACGAACTGATGAAAATTCAGGTCAGACAATTATATCAGGAATGGGTGAGCTTCACTTAGATATCATTGTAGACCGTTTACGTCGTGAGTTTAAAGTGGAAGTAAACCAAGGTCAGCCACAGGTTGAATACAAAGAAGCTATTACACAAGTTGCGGAACACAGAGAAGTTTACAAAAAACAATCTGGTGGTCGTGGTAAGTTTGCCGATATTGTATTTACTATTGGACCAGCAGATGAAGGTGTTGTTGGATTACAGTTCTTGTCTACAATTAAAGGTGGTAACGTTCCTAAGGAATTTATCCCTTCTATTGAAAAAGGATTTAAAATGGCTATGGTTAATGGACCACTTGCAGGTTACGAAGTAGATTCTATGAAAGTAACTTTAAAGGATGGATCTTACCATGATGTCGATTCGGATCAATTATCATTCGAATTAGCAGCTAAATTAGGATTTAAAAATTCTGCAAAAGCAGCAAAAGCTGTTATACTGGAACCTATTATGAAACTTGAGGTAATTACTCCTGAAGAAAATATGGGTGACATAGTAGGAGATTTAAACCGTCGTCGTGGACAATTAAGTGATATGGGAGACAGAGCCGGAGCAAAAACTGTAAAAGCGACTGTACCTTTATCAGAAATGTTTGGTTATGTAACAACATTAAGAACATTGTCTTCAGGACGTGCAACATCAACAATGGAGTTTTCACATTACGCTGAAACCCCTTCAAATATATCAGAAGAAGTAATCAAAGCTGCTAAAGGCACTGAATCGTAAATCTTAAGGAAATGAGTCAAAAAATAAGAATAAAATTAAAATCTTACGATTATAATTTAGTAGACAAGTCTGCTGAGAAGATTGTAAAGACAGTAAAAAGTACAGGAGCTGTAGTGACAGGGCCAATCCCGTTACCAACTCATAAGAAAATTTTTACTGTATTACGTTCACCACACGTAAATAAGAAATCGAGAGAACAATTTCAATTAAGCTCTTACAAGAGATTATTAGATATTTACTCTTCATCTTCTAAAACAATTGACGCTTTAATGAAACTTGAATTACCAAGTGGCGTAGAAGTTGAGATTAAAGTTTAAGTAAAATAGTCCGGAGGTAACACTTAAGACGCTTATTTAAAATAACCTAAATTTATTTAGGGTATCTAAGAAGAGATTTCTATTTTTGCAGAAATCTACATGTCCTTAACGACTGGTTAAGGAAAAACGGTAAAAATACAATTCAAGGCTGAAAATGTATTTTCGGCCTTGTATTTTAATAAGGGTTAAGTCGCGACTTAATCACAGAAAAAATAAAATGGACAAATCGCGAGTTGTCTATAATATAATAAACAATAATTATGTCTGGGTTAATTGGAAAAAAAATCGGTATGACCAGCATCTTCGACGAGAATGGAAAGAATATTCCATGTACAGTAATCGAAGCTGGACCATGTATCGTTACCCAAGTCAGAACTGAAGAAGTTGATGGCTATGGAGCTGTTCAACTTGGTTTCGATGACGCGACAGAAAAAAGTGCTACTAAAGCAGACCTAGGTCACGCTAAAAAGGCAGGAACTTCTGTAAAACGCAAAATCGTAGAATTTCAAGGTTTTGATAAGGAGTACAATTTAGGTGATGCAATCACTGTAGAGCATTTCACAGAAGGTGAATTTGTAGATGTTTCAGGAACATCAAAAGGTAAAGGATTTCAAGGGGTTGTAAAACGTCATGGTTTCGGTGGTGTAGGTCAAGCTACTCACGGTCAACATAACCGCTTAAGAGCACCTGGATCAATTGGAGCTGCATCTTATCCAGCACGTGTATTCAAAGGAATGCGTATGGCAGGAAGAATGGGTGGAGACTCAGTAAAAATTCAAAATTTAAGAGTTTTAAAAGTAGTTGCTGAAAAGAACCTACTTGTTGTTAAAGGGTGTGTACCTGGACACAAAAACGCTTATGTAATTATTAGAAAGTAATGGAAATAGCAGTTTTAGATATAAACGGAAAAGAAACAGGTAGAAAGGCAAACCTTTCTAACAGTGTTTTTGCTATAGAGCCTAATAATCACGCTGTATATTTGGATGTTAAACAATATTTAGCAAACCAAAGACAAGGAACTCACAAATCGAAAGAAAGAGCTGAGATTTCTGGAAGTACACGTAAGATTAAGAAGCAAAAAGGAACAGGTACTGCAAGAGCAGGTAGTATTAAGTCTGGTGTGTTTAGAGGTGGTGGACGTATGTTCGGCCCAAGACCTAGAAGCTACACAATGAAACTTAATAAAACGTTGAAGCGTTTAGCACGTAGATCGGCATTGAGTATCAAAGCGGGTGAGAAGTCAATTATGGTATTAGAAGATTTTAATTTCGACGCACCAAAAACAAAAAACTTCACTAACGTATTAAAGGCTTTAGACTTACAGAATAAAAAATCTCTGTTTGTGTTGGGTGATTCAAATAATAATGTATATTTGTCTTCACGTAATTTAAAAGGTTCTGAAGTTATAACTAGTTCAGAATTAAGCACTTACAAGATTTTAAATGCAAGTAGAGTAATCCTTTTAGAAGGTGCTTTAGAAGGAATTGAAACGAATTTAAGTAAATAGAGAAACAATGAGTATCTTAATTAAACCTATAATCACAGAAAAAGCAACTGCAAACAGTGAGTTAAACAACTGCTTCAGTTTTTTCGTGAATACCAAGGCGAACAAGGTAGAAATTAAAAAAGCGGTGGAAGCTGCTTATGGCGTTTCTGTTGAAAAAGTTCGTACTATAAATGTCCGTCCAGATAGAAAAACTAAGTTTACAAAAACTGGTATTCAACATGGTAAAACAAATGCTCTTAAAAAAGCAATTGTACAACTGGCGGAAGGTGAGATAATTGATTTATACACTAACATGTAATTAAAAACAAATGTCAGTAAGAAAATTAAAACCAATCACACCAGGACAGCGATTTAGAGTAGTAAATGGATTTGACGCCATCACTACTGATAAGCCGGAGAAGAGTTTATTAGCTCCGAAAAAACGTTCAGGTGGAAGAAACAGTCAAGGTCGTATGACTATGCGCTACATAGGTGGTGGTCATAAGAAAAGGTACCGTATCATTGATTTCAAAAGAAACAAAGTAGGAGTTCCTGCTGAAGTGAAATCAATTCAATACGATCCTAACCGAACAGCGTTTATTGCGTTGTTAAATTACCAAGATGGTGAGAAAACTTATGTCATTGCTCAAAATGGCTTACAAGTTGGACAAACCGTGGTTGCAGGCGAAGGTAGTGCTCCAGAAATTGGAAACGCTATGCCTCTAGCGACTATTCCCTTAGGAACTATTATATCTTGTGTTGAATTACGTCCAGGTCAAGGAGCTGTTATGGCTCGTAGCGCTGGATCATTTGCACAATTAATGGCAAGAGACGGTAAATTTGCATCTATTAAATTACCATCAGGTGAAACAAGATTAATCTTGGTTACGTGTATGGCGACAATAGGAGCAGTATCTAACTCAGATCATCAATTATTAGTTTCAGGAAAAGCTGGTAGAAGTAGATGGTTAGGTAGAAGACCGCGTACAAGACCAGTAGTAATGAACCCAGTCGATCATCCAATGGGTGGTGGTGAAGGTAAATCTTCTGGTGGACATCCACGTTCTAGAAATGGAATACCTGCTAAAGGTTATAGAACCCGTTCTAAAACAAAAGCGAGTAATAAATATATTGTAGAACGTAGAAAGAAATAAGATATGTCAAGATCACTAAAAAAAGGACCTTACGTTCATTATAAGCTAGAGAGAAAAGTTGCTGCTAACGTAGAAGTTAACAAAAAGACAGTAATTAAAACATGGTCTAGAGCCAGTATGATTACTCCAGATTTTGTTGGACAAACAATAGCAGTGCATAACGGTCGCCAATTCGTACCTGTTTACGTAACAGAGAATATGGTAGGTCACAAGTTAGGAGAATTTTCACCAACAAGATCTTTTAGAGGTCACTCTGGTGCTAAAAATAAAGGTAAAAAGTAGTAAGCTATGGGAAGTCGTAAAAAACAAATGGCAGACGCTATCAAGGAAGGTAAAAAGCAAATCGCTTTTGCAAAACTTAATAACTGTCCTACATCACCGAGAAAAATGCGTTTAGTAGCCGATTTAGTAAGAGGTGAACGCGTAGAAAAAGCACTTAACATTTTAAAGTTTAGTTCTAAAGAAGCATCAAATCGTTTAGAAACGTTGTTAGTATCAGCTATCGCTAACTGGCAAACAAAAAACGAAGACGAAAGCATCGAAGAAGCAGAACTTTTTGTTAAGGAGATTACAGTGGATGGCGGATCAATGTTAAAAAGATTGCGTCCAGCGCCACAAGGTCGTGCACACAGAATTAGAAAACGTTCTAACCACGTAACAATTGTGGTAGGAGCTAAAAACAATACACAAAGCTAAGATAGATATGGGACAAAAGACAAATCCAATCGGGAATCGCTTAGGAATTATCAGAGGATGGGAATCTAACTGGTATGGGGGAAACGATTATGGTGATAAACTTGCCGAAGACGATAAGATCAGAAAATACGTTCACGCGCGTTTATCTAAAGCTAGTGTAAGTAGAGTAATTATCGAAAGAACTTTAAAACTTGTAACCGTTACTATCACAACGGCTCGTCCAGGTATCATTATTGGTAAAGGCGGTCAAGAGGTAGACAAGTTAAAAGAAGAACTTAAGAAAATTACTGGTAAAGAAGTTCAGATTAATATTTTTGAAATAAAAAGACCTGAGCTTGACGCATTCTTAGTAGCCTCAAGTGTTGCCCGTCAAATTGAGAACAGAATCTCTTACAGACGTGCAATTAAAATGGCTATCGCGGCAACAATGCGTATGAACGCTGAAGGAATTAAGATCCAAATTAGTGGTCGTTTAAATGGCGCTGAAATGGCGCGTTCTGAACACTACAAAGAAGGACGTATTCCTTTATCAACTTTTAGAGCCGATATTGACTATGCACTTGTTGAGGCACATACTACTTATGGTAGATTAGGTGTTAAAGTGTGGATCATGAAAGGTGAAGTATATGGTAAAAGAGAACTTTCTCCTCTTGTTGGATTATCTAAGAAGCAAGGAAAAGGTGGGCGTGCAAGTGGAAATAATAAAAACCAATCTCGTCGTAGAAAGTAATTTTTTAAAGAAAAGAAAAAATGTTACAGCCTAAAAGAACAAAATTTCGTAAAATGCAAAAAGGCCGTATGAAGGGGAACTCGGGAAGAGGAACCCAACTTTCAAACGGTACCTTTGGAATAAAATCACTAGATTCGAACTTTTTAACTTCGCGTCAAATAGAAGCAGCTCGTATTGCAGCTACTCGTCACATGAAAAGAGAGGGGCAACTTTGGATTAAGATATTTCCAGACAAGCCTATTACAAAGAAACCTCTAGAAGTACGTATGGGTAAAGGTAAAGGAGCCGTAGAATATTGGGCAGCAGTAGTTAAACCAGGTAGAATACTTTTCGAAGTAGGAGGAGTGTCGTTAGACGTTGCTAAAGAAGCGCTTCGATTGGCAGCCCAAAAATTACCTGTAAAAACTAAGTTTTTAACCGCTAGAGATTACGAAGCATAATTTATTTGATGTTATGAAACAATCAGAAATTAAAGAATTATCTGTAGCTGAGTTACAAGAGAAACTTAGCGAAACAAAAAAGAGTTATTCAGACCTTAAAATGGCACATGCAATATCTCCTTTAGAGAACCCAATTCAATTACGCTCTGTAAGACGTGATGTAGCGAAATTGGCAACAGAAATAACTAAAAGAGAATTACAATAATTCTGCTTAATGATGGAAAAAAGAAACTTAAGAAAAGAACGTATAGGAGTAGTTACTAGTAACAAAATGCAAAAATCAATTGTAGTTGCTGAAGTGAAAAAAGTAAAACATCCTATGTACGGTAAATTCGTGTTAAAGACAAAGAAATATGTTGCGCACGATGAAACAAACGACTGTAACATTGGAGATACAGTAAAGATCATGGAAACACGACCTTTAAGTAAATCTAAATGTTGGAGATTAGTTGAAATAATTGAAAGAGCGAAGTAATTATGGTACAACAAGAATCAAGACTAAAAGTAGCAGATAACACTGGGGCAAAAGAAGTATTAACAATACGTGTTCTAGGTGGTACTAAAAGAAGATATGCTTCTGTAGGAGACAAAATTGTTGTTACAGTTAAAGAATCGACTCCTAATGGAAACATTAAAAAAGGAGCCGTTTCAACAGCAGTAGTTGTTCGTACTAGAAAAGAAGTGAGACGTCCAGACGGATCTTATATAAGATTTGACGATAACGCTTGTGTCCTTTTAAACCCTACAGGGGAAATGAGAGGAACGCGTGTTTTTGGACCGGTTGCTAGAGAACTTCGTGATAAACAATTCATGAAAATTGTATCATTAGCACCAGAAGTGCTTTAATTGATAAATCAGATGACAAAGCTTAAAATAAAATCAGGGGATACTGTAAAAGTAATAGCTGGAGATCACAAAGGATCTGAAGGTGTTGTACAAAAAGTATTGACAGATAACAACAAAGCGATCGTAGAGGGTATTAATATGGTTAAAAAACATACTAAACCTAGCGCGCAAAATCCTCAAGGAGGAATCGTGGAAAAAGAAGCTCCAATTCAAATCTCTAACCTATCACTGTTAACTTCGAAAGGAGAAGCGACACGTGTAGGTTACAGAGTAGAAGGAGATAAGAAAGTAAGATTTTCTAAAAAATCTAATGAAGTAATATAGTTATGGCATATACACCTAGACTCAAAGAAGAGTATAAAAGCAAAATAATTGCAACTCTTACAGAAGAATTTGGTTATAGTAATGTAATGCAAGTACCAAAACTAACTAAGATAGTTCTATCTAAAGGTGTTGGTGCTGCAGTAGCAGACAAAAAGTTAGTGGATCACGCAGTTGAGGAACTAACGTCTATAACAGGACAAAGAGCTATTTCAACGTTGTCTAAAAAGGATGTTGCAACATTTAAATTACGTAAAGGAATGCCAATTGGCGCTAAAGTAACTTTACGTGGTGAAAAAATGTACGACTTTTTAGACCGTTTAATTACTTCAGCCTTGCCTCGTGTAAGAGATTTTAATGGAATTAAAGCAACTGGATTCGACGGTAGAGGTAACTACAATTTAGGAGTTACTGAGCAAATTATTTTTCCAGAGATAAATATTGACAAAGTTAATAAAATCTCAGGAATGGATATTACATTTGTAACAACAGCCGATACGGATAAAGAAGCAAAATCATTATTAACTGAATTAGGGTTACCTTTTCAAAAAAACTAAGTTATGGCTAAAGAATCAATGAAAGCCCGCGAGGTGAAAAGAGCTAAAACAGTAGCTAAATATGCGGAGAAACGTAAAGCTTTGAAAGAAGCTGGAGATTACGAAGCATTACAAAAGTTGCCAAAAAATGCCTCACCGGTACGTCTACACAATAGATGCAAATTAACGGGTAGACCAAGAGGTTATATGCGTACATTTGGTCTTTCGCGTGTAATGTTTAGAGAAATGGCGAACCAAGGATTAATACCAGGAGTTAGAAAAGCAAGCTGGTAGAATTATAAATTGGACTAAGGTTTAAGAAGCAAACTTAAAAACCAAGTCCGCAAATAAATACACATGTATACAGATCCAATTGCAGATTACCTTACTAGAGTTAGAAACGCCGTGCGTGCTAACCATAGAGTAGTTGAAATACCTGCATCAAATTTAAAAAAGGACATTACTAAGATATTATTCGATCAAGGATATATTTTAAGTTATAAGTTCGATGATTCAAAAGTACAAGGAACTATTAAAATAGCTCTTAAGTATAATAAGGATACTAAAGAACCTGTAATTAGAAAGATCCAAAGAATAAGTAAACCTGGTTTACGTAAATATTCTAGTTCAAGCGACTTACCACGTATTCTTAACGGTCTTGGTATTGCCATAGTTTCAACATCTCACGGTGTTATGACAGGTAAACAAGCAGAAAGAGAAAATGTTGGTGGTGAAGTTTTATGTTACGTTTACTAATCTAAAAAAGGAGAAGAAATGTCAAGAATAGGAAATAATCCAGTAGTAATTCCAGAAGGGGTTACTGTAGAAGTAAAAGATAACGTAATCACAGTAAAAGGAAAATTGGGAGAATTAACTCAAAATTTCAATGCTGTAGATTTAAAGGTTGAAGAAGGAAAAGTTATAGTTACACGTACATCTGATATTAAAGATCACAAAGCCAAACATGGTTTATTCAGAGCTTTAGTAAATAATATGATAGAAGGAGTTTCTAAAGGTTGGACTAAAGAACTAGAACTAGTAGGTGTTGGTTACAGAGCAAGTAACCAAGGACAAAAACTAGAAATGGCTTTAGGGTTTTCTCACAACATTGTTTTGAGTATAGCACCAGAAGTATCAGTTGAAACAGTTTCAAATAAAGGTAAGAATCCAATTATCAAATTAACTTCTCATGATAAGCAATTGGTAGGACAAATCGCAGCGAAGATTCGCGGCTTTAGACCACCAGAGCCTTACAAAGGAAAAGGAATTAAATTTGTAGGTGAAGAGTTAAGAAGAAAAGCAGGTAAATCAGCTTAATAATTAAGTTATGGCGTTAACAAAAAACGAAAGAAGAATAAGAATTAAAAACAGAATTCGTAAAATTGTCTCTGGTACTGAATCAAAGCCAAGATTATCTGTTTTTAGAAGTAATAAAGAAATTTATGCTCAATTAGTCGATGACGTAACTGGTAAAACTATCAGCGCGGCATCTTCAAGAGATAAAGACATTAGTGCTGCAACAGGAGGCAAAGCCGATATCGCTACTTTAGTAGGTAAATCGGTTGCTGAAAAAGCTTTGAAGGCAGGTGTAGAAACAATCGCTTTTGATAGAGGCGGTTATTTATATCACGGTAGAGTAAAATCATTAGCTGAAGGAGCTAGAGAAGCAGGACTTAAATTCTAAGAAATTATGTATCATAAATACAAAAGTGCAGAGTTAGTAAAACCAAGTGGATTAGATCTTAAAGATCGTTTAATTGGTGTACAAAGGGTAACAAAAGTAACTAAAGGGGGTAGAGCTTTCGGTTTCTCGGCAATTGTTGTTGTAGGAGACGAAGCGGGAGTAGTAGGTCACGGTTTAGGTAAATCTAAAGATGTAGCTAGTGCAATTGCTAAAGGCATCGAAGACGCTAAGAAAAACTTAGTACGTATTCCTTTAGTGAAAGGAACATTACCACACGAACAAAAAGGTAAGTTTGGTGGAGCGAGAGTAAACATTATTCCTGCAGCGCCTGGTACAGGGGTTATCGCTGGTGGAGCTGTAAGAACAGTTCTCGAGGCAGTAGGAGTACATGATGTTTTATCTAAATCACAAGGTTCATCAAACCCACATAACGTAGTAAAAGCAACTTTTGATGCTTTACTACAGTTAAGAGACGCGAAAACAATTGCTCGTGAAAGAGGGATTTCTTTAGAAAAAGTTTTTAACAGTTAATATTTAAAGCAATGGCAAAAATAAAAGTAACAAAAGTTAAAAGCGCAATCAATCGTACTAAAACTCAGAAGCAAACTTTAGTAGCTTTAGGTCTTAAAAAGATTGGGCAAACTGTAGAGCACGAAAACACTTCTAGTATACTAGGAATGGTAAGAAAAGTAAATCACTTAGTTTCTGTTGAGGAAGCTTAAAAAACAATACTGAAAAATGGATTTAAGTAATTTAAAACCTGCAGAAGGTTCAGTTAAAACTCAAGGTAAAAGAATAGGTAGAGGACAAGGTTCTGGTAAAGGTGGTACTGCAACACGTGGTCACAAAGGAGCTAAATCTCGTTCTGGTTATTCTAAGAAAGTTGGATTTGAAGGAGGGCAAATGCCACTTCAAAGACGTGTACCTAAGTTTGGCTTTACAAATATCAACAGAGTAGACTATCAAGGTGTTAACTTAGATACTTTACAGAAATTAGTTGATGAGAAAAAAATCGAAAGTACATTAGATTTTGGAACTCTAGTAGATTTAGGATTAGTTGGTAAAAACGAACTAGTTAAAATTTTAGGACGAGGAGAATTAAAATCAAAACTTAATGTAACAGCTCATAAATTTACTGCTTCAGCAAAAGCTGCAATCGAAGCTGCTGGTGGAGAAGCTGTAACTTTATAAGACCAATTTAGAGTATGAAATTTATAGAGACTTTAAAAAATGTTTGGAAAATTGAAGAACTAAGAAATAGAATCATAGTTACACTAGGTCTATTATTAGTTTACCGTTTTGGAGCCCAAATCGTTTTACCAGGAATCGATGCCGCACAGTTAGAAAACTTACAGAGCGGTACCGAAAATGGTATTATGGGGTTACTAAATGCATTTACAGGTGGAGCTTTTGCTAATGCTTCTGTATTTGCATTAGGTATTATGCCTTATATATCCGCTTCAATTGTAGTACAGTTAATGGGAATAGCAATTCCTTATCTGCAAAAACTACAAAAAGAAGGGGCTAGTGGTCAGAAAAAAATTACTCAAATTACACGATGGTTAACCATAGCAATTTGTTTAGTGCAAGCGCCAGGTTATTTAGCGAGTTTAAGTACTATGTTTGGTATCCCTGAATCGGCCTTCTTATTAGGTCAAGGAGGGGTATTCTACTTCTCTTCTATAGTTATCTTAGTAACAGGGACTGTATTTGCAATGTGGTTAGGAGAAAAAATTACGGATAAAGGAATTGGTAATGGTATTTCATTATTAATTATGGTAGGTATTATAGCAAATATGCCTAAGTCATTTTTACAAAATGCAGTGTCTAGAATAGAGACTGGTAATAACGTAATGATGATTCTTTTTGAATTGGTAATTTGGATGGCTATCATTTTAGGATGTGTAATGTTAGTAATGGCTGTTAGAAAAATAGCTGTACAATATGCAAGAAGATCTGCAACTGGAGGCTATGAGAAAAACGTGTTTGGTGGAGCAAGACAATTTATACCTTTAAAGCTGAATGCTTCAGGAGTTATGCCCATTATTTTTGCTCAAGCGATTATGTTTGTTCCAGGTTTAATTGGGAGTTCGTCTTTCTTAGAAGGGACTGAAACTGGACAATGGATGCAAGCTAATTTCTCAGACATATTTGGACTTTGGTACAACATGTTATTTGCTTTCTTAATTATAGTGTTTACTTATTTTTATACGGCAATTACGGTACCAACAAATAAAATGGCAGACGATTTAAAAAGAAGTGGAGGTTTTATTCCAGGCATTCGTCCGGGATCTGAAACATCTGAGTATCTTGATAAAATTATGTCACAAATCACCTTACCAGGTTCTATATTCTTAGCACTAATAGCTGTATTCCCGGCGTTTATAGTTAAGTTGTTAAACGTACAATCTGGATGGGCTCTATTTTTTGGTGGTACATCATTATTAATTTTGGTTGGAGTTGCAATTGACACTATGCAACAAGTAAATTCTTACTTGTTAAATAGACACTATGATGGCTTGATGAAAACTGGTAAAAATAGAAAAGCAGTAGCTTAAATATTATACTATGGCAAAACAAGCAGCAATAGAACAAGACGGAACAATTATAGAAGCATTATCTAATGCTATGTTTCGTGTTGAATTAGAAAATGGTCACATTGTGACTGCACATATATCCGGTAAAATGCGTATGCATTATATTAAATTATTACCAGGTGATAAAGTAAAATTAGAAATGAGCCCTTACGATTTAAGTAAGGCTCGCATAACTTATAGATACTAATTACGATGAAAGTAAGAGCATCAGTTAAAAAAAGAAGTGCAGATTGTAAAATCGTGCGTAGAAAAGGTAGACTTTACGTCATTAACAAAAAGAATCCTAGATTCAAACAAAGACAAGGGTAATTATGGCAAGAATTGCAGGTGTAGACATACCAAAACAGAAAAGAGGAGTGATTTCATTAACTTACATCTATGGTGTAGGGGGAAGTAGAGCTCAAGAGATTTTATCAACGGCTAATGTTGATGAGAACATCAAAGTACAAGATTGGACAGATGAGCAAATTGGAGCGATCCGTGAAGCTGTTGGAACTTTTACTATTGAAGGTGAATTACGTTCTGAAACTCAAATGAACATTAAGCGATTAATGGATATTGGATGTTACAGAGGTATACGTCATAGAGCGAGTCTTCCATTGAGAGGGCAACGTACTAAAAACAACTCTAGAACTAGAAAAGGTAGAAGAAAAACAGTTGCCAATAAGAAAAAAGCAACTAAATAATAAGTAGTATGGCAAAGACAAATACTAAAAGCATAAAAAAACGTAAAGTTATAATTGACGCGGTTGGGGAAGCTCACATTACTGCTTCTTTTAACAACATTATTGTGTCTTTAACAAATAAGAAAGGTGACGTTATTTCATGGTCATCTGCTGGTAAAATGGGATTCAGAGGTTCTAAAAAGAACACACCTTACGCAGCTCAATTAGCTGCAGAAGATGCATCTGGAGTTGCTAAAGAAGCCGGACTTAAAAAAGTTAAAGTTTATGTAAAAGGACCAGGTAACGGTAGAGAATCTGCTATCCGTTCTATCCATAATGCAGGAATTGAAGTAACAGAAATTATTGATGTTACGCCTTTACCTCACAATGGATGTCGCCCTCCTAAACGTAGAAGAGTATAATTTATTCAAAAAAATGAATTAATATCAATTATAATTAATTTATAGTTGGTATTAATTTTTTATGTTTAAATTTGCAAATTATAAAAATAATCAAGTATTAATAAGAGAACAACGATTATCGAAGGATAAGATTAAGACCTTAATTCATAATCACTCTTTAAAAAACAATTAGAAATGGCAAGATATACTGGTCCTAAAACTAAAATAGCACGTAAATTTGGCGAAGCTATTTTTGGAGACGATAAAGCTTTCGAGAAAAGAAATTACCCTCCAGGTCAACACGGAAACGCAAGAAGACGTGGAAAGAAATCTGAATATGCAATCCAATTAATGGAAAAGCAAAAAGCTAAATATACTTACGGTATTTTAGAAAAACAATTCAGAAATATGTTTAAAAAAGCTACAGCATCTCCTGGAATTACAGGTGAAGTTTTATTACAATTATGTGAGTCTAGATTAGACAACGTTGTATTTAGAATGGGTGTTGCACCTACACGTAGCGCAGCAAGACAGTTAGTTTCTCACAGACACATTACTGTAAATGGTGAGTTAGTAAACGTACCATCTTACAACTTGAAAAGTGGAGATGTTGTTGCGGTTAGAGAAAAATCAAAATCACTTGACACTATAGATAGATCTTTATCTAGCTCAAGTAACGTATACGAGTGGATTACTTGGAATAACGACACGAAACAAGGAACTTACGTTTCTATTCCTGCTAGAATCCAAATCCCAGAAAACATCAATGAGCAATTCATAGTCGAATTATACTCTAAATAATAACTGATAGAAATCGCAAATATGGCAGTATTTAATTTTCAGAAGCCCGATAAAGTAATCATGATTGATTCTACCGACTTCGAAGGTAAATTTGAATTTAGACCTTTAGAACCAGGTTACGGATTAACAATAGGGAATGCTCTTAGAAGAGTTTTACTATCTTCTCTTGAAGGATTTGCAATTACATCAGTTAGAATCGAAGGTGCAGACCACGAATTCTCAACACTTGCTGGTGTAGTAGAAGATGTGACTGAAATGATTTTGAACTTAAAACAAGTACGTTTTAAAAGACAAATTGAAGATGTTGATAACGAATCTGTTTCAATTTCTATTTCAGGACAAGATCAAATAACAGCTGGTGACTTTCAGAAATTTATCTCAGGATTCCAAGTATTAAATACAGATTTAGTTATTTGTAACTTAGAATCTAAAGTTAATTTTAATATGGAACTTACTATCGAAAAAGGTAGAGGTTATGTTCCTGCAGAAGAAAATAAGAAAGCTTCAGCGCCAATTGGAACGATCTTTACAGATTCGATTTATACGCCTATAAAAAACGTAAAATACAGTATCGAGAACTACCGAGTAGAACAAAAGACAGATTACGAAAAACTAGTTTTCGAGATCCAATCAGACGGTTCTATATCGCCTCAAGATGCTTTAACTGAAGCAGCGAAAACGTTAATTCACCACTTTATGTTATTCTCAGATGAGAGAATAACATTAGAAGCTGATGAAATAGCGCAAACTGAAACTTACGATGAAGAATCGCTTCATATGAGACAGTTGCTTAAAACAAAATTAGTTGATATGGATTTATCTGTACGTGCACTAAACTGTTTAAAAGCTGCGGAAGTAGATACTTTAGGAGACTTAGTATCATTCAATAAAAATGATTTAATGAAGTTCCGTAACTTTGGTAAAAAATCATTAACAGAACTAGAAGAACTAGTAAATGTTAAAGGTTTAAACTTCGGAATGGACTTATCAAAATATAAACTAGATAAAGATTAAAACATCATATTTTGCTCCTCTATAACGAGTAGTAGCAAGATGGTGATTAAAACTAAATGTCATGAGACACGGAAAAAAAGTAAACCACTTAGGGAGACAAACAGCGCATAGAAAAGCAATGTTAGCAAATATGGCTTGTTCTTTAATACAACACAAACGTATTAATACTACTGTAGCTAAAGCTAAAGCTTTAAAGCAATTTGTTGAACCTATGATCACAAAATCTAAAGAAGATACAACACACAACAGACGTATTGTTTTTTCTAGATTAAGACAAAAAGAGGCCGTTACAGAATTATTTAGAGATGTAGCAGCTAAGGTAGGTGATCGTCCAGGTGGATACACACGTATTATTAAGTTAGGAAATCGTTTAGGAGATAACGCTGATATGGCAATGGTAGAATTAGTTGATTACAACGAAATCTATAATGCTGGTAAAGCTGAAAAGAAAACGACGCGTAGAAGTAGAAGAGGAGGTAAAACTCAACCAGCTGCAGATACGGCTTCTAAAGCTTCTAACGAAGAAGAAGAATAAAAATGTTAATAAGCATTTAAAATAAAAGGATAAACTATTTTAGTTTATCCTTTTTTTTATGCAATTTTGTCAAACTTTTGGAATCAATGAAATATCAAAAACTTAAAAAAGCAATTGTCTTACTCGCAGATGGCACTATTTTTCATGGTAAAGCTGTAGGTAGAGAGGGTAGCGCTGTTGGTGAAGTATGTTTTAATACCGGCATGACAGGATATCAAGAAATTTTTACGGATCCGTCTTACTTCGGTCAGCTATGTGTAACTACCAATGCACATATTGGTAACTATGGTGTTACTAAAAACGATGTAGAATCAGATTCTATAAAAATCGCTGGTTTAATTTGTAAAAACTTTAGTTACGATTATTCAAGAGATATCGCAACAGGCTCATTAGAAGACTTCCTAAATGAAAACAATTTGTTAGCCATTTCAGATGTCGATACAAGAGCGTTGGTAAGCTACATTAGAGATAACGGTGCAATGAATGCTGTTATTTCTACAGACGTCGATAATATCGAAGGATTAAAGACGCTTTTAGCCGATACTCCAGATATGAATGGTCTTGAATTAGCATCAAAAGTATCGACTAAAGAACCCTATTTTATAGGAGATGAAAACGCTTCAATTAAAATAGCCGCTTTAGATATCGGTATAAAGAAATCCATTCTAATTAATTTTGCTAAAAGAGATGCCTATATAAAAGTGTATCCTTACAATGCTTCTTTCGAAGAAATGAGTAGCTGGAATCCTGATGGCTATTTCTTATCTAACGGCCCTGGAGATCCAGAGCCTTTGGTGGAAGCACAAGAATTAGCAAAAGAAATAATCAGTAGAAATTTACCGCTTTTCGGAATTTGTTTAGGGCATCAAATTATTGCTTTAGCCAATGGAATTACTACTTATAAAATGCATAATGGCCATCGCGGGATTAATCACCCAGTAAAAAATTTAGTGACAGGGAAGGGAGAAATCACCTCTCAAAATCATGGTTTCGCTATTAGCAGAGAAGAAGCTGAGGCACATTCGGATATCGAGATTACACACATTCATTTAAATGATAATACTGTTGCAGGTATTAAAATGAAATCTAAAAATGTATTCTCGGTGCAATACCACCCGGAAGCTAGTCCAGGGCCAAATGATGCTAATTATCTATTCGATCAATTTATAGAAAACATAAAATCTAAATAAATGTAAAGGACAATGAATATAATTTCATTGTCCTTTTTACTTTAATAAAAGCGAGATAGTTTTTTGTATTTCTTTACTAATAACTATTTTTAGCTTGAAATTAAACAGTAAATTTGAACACAAGACCAACTTAAACATATATTATGAGTATTATAATTAACGTCCACGCAAGACAAATTTTTGATTCAAGAGGGAACCCAACAGTAGAAGTCGATGTAGAAACAGAAAACGGATACTTCGGTAGAGCAGCAGTGCCTTCTGGAGCATCTACTGGAGAACACGAAGCAGTGGAGCTTAGAGATGGCGGGAAAGACTTTATGGGAAAAGGTGTTTTAAATGCTGTAGAAAACGTTAATACTATTTTAGCCGAAGAACTTCTGGGCGTAAATGTTTTCGAACAAAACTATATAGATACCTTAATGTGTGAAATCGATGGTACACCTAATAAATCAAAATTAGGTGCCAATGCCATATTAGGAGTGTCTTTAGCCGTGGCTAAAGCTGCCGCTGCCGAACTTGGTATGCCATTGTATAGATATGTTGGTGGAGTTAGCGCTAACACATTACCGGTTCCTATGATGAATATTATAAATGGGGGTTCACATAGTGATGCTCCAATTGCATTTCAGGAGTTTATGGTAATGCCGGTAAAAGCGAAAAACTTTTCACATAGCTTACAAATGGGAACTGAAATTTTTCATCATTTAAAAGCGGTGTTACACGGCCGTAATCTAAGTACTGCTGTAGGCGACGAAGGTGGGTTTGCACCAACATTAGAAGGTACTGAAGATGCTTTAGACACCATTGCGGTCGCTGTTAATAATGCAGGATATACTTTAGGTGAAGATGTAATGATTGCTTTAGATTGTGCTGCTGCAGAATTTTATGTAAACGGAAAATACGATTACACTAAATTTGAAGGGGAGTCTGGGAAAATTAGAACGAGTACAGAGCAGGCGGATTATCTAGCTGAATTAGCAGCAAAATATCCGATCCTTTCTATTGAAGATGGAATGGATGAAAACGATTGGGAAGGATGGAAATACTTAACAGAAAAAATTGGAGATAAAGTGCAATTGGTTGGTGACGATTTATTTGTTACTAATGTTGAAAGACTATCCAAAGGAATTACTGAAAATATTGCCAATTCTATTTTAATTAAAGTGAACCAAATAGGAACACTAACAGAAACGATAGCGGCTGTAAATTTGGCACATAATGCAGGGTATACCTCTGTTATGTCTCACCGCTCTGGTGAAACGGAAGATAATACTATTGCTGACTTAGCAGTAGCCTTAAATTGCGGACAAATAAAAACAGGTTCTGCGTCGCGAAGTGATCGTATGGCTAAATACAATCAGCTATTACGTATTGAAGAGGAATTAGGTAGCATTGCGTATTACCCAAGAGAAAAAGCGTTTAAAGTGGCTTTCTAGATGTAAGTTTACCTTTTTATATAACTACAAACGGACTAAATGACCTTTATCAAGGTGGTTTAGTCCGTTTTTTGTAGTGAGAAGTGTAATCGTTGGATTGAATAAATAGTCGTTAAACGTAGTTCTATTGCGTGATAACGCTTTTAATCGTCAAAACAATACGTTTAATCTGAAGAAATAACGAAAAACACATCTCTTATTTGAAAAGAATAGTATTTTTGTTAAGCTAGCCCCTATTCAGTTTAGAATTAATTAACGCCCCTAAACCTAAAAAATCTACTATGAAAATAAAATTACTTCTTGCAATACTATCTGTTATAGTTATGCCGCTCTTCGCACAAAATAATGACATTTTGAAAGTTCAGCAAAAATCAGAATTGGCAAAGAATAATGAATCCAAAAAACGTGCTATTTCGGACGTGCAGCCCTCTGCCCTAACGGTGATTATTATAAGTGCTTTGGCGCCAACGGGAGATGCTAATCAGTCCTTTTGCTCTTCCGCCTTACCCACACTTAGTGATGTTATTGTAGACGGTAATAATATTCAATGGTACGATGCTAATTCTTTAGGAAACACACTACCTCTTGGAACAAGTTTATTGGATAATACAAGTTATTTTGCAACCCAAACAGTGGGTGGAGATGAAAGTGATACTAGACTCGAGGTTCTAGTCACATTATTAGCAGATGATGATGCGAGTTTCAGTTATTCAGGGTCCACATTCTGTAATACAGCTTACGATCCTTCACCAACGATTAACGGGTTAGCTGGCGGAACGTTTACAAGTTCTCCTGTAGGACTAATAATTGAAGCTAATACAGGTAGTGTTGATGTGTCAGCAAGTGCCCCCAACACGTATGCCATTACTTACACCACCACCGGTGATTGTGTAAACAGCGCAACTGTTTCTTTAGCGGTAAATAGTGCAGACGATGCAAGTTTTAGTTACTCCGCGTCGGCATTCTGCGAAACAGACTCAGATCCAGTGCCAACGGTAACAGGCTTAGCTGGCGGAACGTTTACAAGTTCCCCTTCAGGATTAGTTATTGATGCGACTACAGGTAGCGTTGATTTGTCATCAAGCACTACTAATACGTATTCCATTACGTATATAACAAACGGTAATTGTATAAATAGTTCGACGGTGTCACTAACGGTAAACAGTTTAGATGATGCGAGTTTCAGTTATTCGGCATCTACATTCTGTACCTCAGATTCAGATGCAGTGCCAACGGTAACAGGTTTAGCTGGCGGAACGTTTACAAGTTCCCCTTCCGGATTAGTGATTGATGCAACTACAGGTAGTGTTGATGTCTCAGCAAGTGGCACCAATTCGTATACCATTACTTACAATACCAACGGCAATTGTGCGAATAATTCGACTGTTGCATTCACGGTAAACAGTTTAGATGATGCGAGTTTTAGTTATTCGGCATCAACATTCTGTACCTCAGATTCAGATGCAGTGCCAACGGTAACAGGTTTAGCTGGCGGAACGTTTACAAGTTCCCCTTCCGGATTAGTGATTGATGCAACTACAGGTAGTGTTGATGTCTCAGCAAGTGGTACCAATTCGTATAGCATTACTTACACCACCAACGGTAATTGTGCGAATAGTTCGACTGTTGTATTCACGGTAAATACTATTTCAACGTTGCCAACAGGAGCTTCTCCACAGTCTTTCTCAAGTGCTACAAATCCAACATTTGCAGACGTTATTATTAATGGAGACAATTTGCAATGGTATGATACCTTAACGGGAGGAAACTTTATTTCTATCTCAACCTCACTAACAGATGGTACTTTTTATGTGAGTAAAATGCCAGATGGCGAATGTGAAAGTGAGCGCCTAGAAATAGAAATATTATTAAATACTTTAGCTATCAATACTTTCGATAAGTCTATATTTTCTGTATATCCTAACCCGAATAACGGCCAATTCGATATATCTTTTACTAAAATTTTAAAAAATCCAAAAGTGCAATTATTCGATATTCGAGGGCGAATGGTTTTTGAACAGACTTATAATATTTCAGAACAAAAATTAAAGGTTAGTACTTCGATTTTAGAAGGTGGTGTTTATATTGTACGAATAACGGCGCATTCCACGGTAATAGATAAGAAAATAATTATTACAAAGTAAACTTTTATTTTATATATAAACGGTGTTATTGAATGAATGTAATTAAAATAGCATTCGTATTATATTATTATAAATTTTAGTGATATCATAATTGTTAAAACCTTTGTTAATGCATTTCCTAAACCGAGTGGTTTTTTGTAATTTAGCATTCCGCAAAAACAAGTAAAACAAAAAGTAAATATGTCAAAAACTGCTACGTTAGAAATTAATGGCCAAAAGCACGAATTTCCTTTAATAGAAGGAACTGAAAAAGAAATCGCAATAGATATAAAAACTCTAAGAGCAGTAACAGGAGGTGTTACTACAATAGATCCAGGTTATAAAAACACAGGAGCTTGTGAGAGTGCGATTACTTTTCTAAATGGAGAAGAGGGTATTTTACGATACAGAGGATACTCAATAGAGGAATTAGCAGAAAAAGCAGATTTCTTAGAAGTCGCTTATCTTTTAATTTTTGGCGAATTACCTACGCAAGAGCAATTAGAGAAATTTCATAATGACATTAAAGATGAGTCTGTTGTAGACGACGACATTAAAAAAATAATAGATGCGTTTCCAAAAACGGCGCATCCAATGGGCGTTTTAGCTTCTCTAACCAGTGCTTTAACCGCATTTAATCCATCGTCTGTAAATATAGAGTCGGAAGACGATATGTATAGAGCTATTGTAAAAATATTAGGAAAATTTCCTGTGTTAGTAGCTTGGACAATGCGTAAGAAAAAAGGATTGCCATTAGATTACGGTGATCGTTCTTTAGGTTATGTTGAAAACGTTCTTAAAATGATGTTCAAGAAACCTAACGAAGAGTACAAGCAAAACCCTGTTTTAATAAACGCTTTAGATAAACTATTAATTTTACATGCAGATCACGAACAAAACTGTTCTACATCTACGGTTAGAATTGTAGGATCTTCTCACGCCGGGTTGTTCACTTCATTATCTGCTGGTATTTCTGCACTTTGGGGCCCACTTCACGGTGGTGCAAACCAAGCTGTTTTAGAAATGCTAGAAGCGATTAAAGAAGATGGTGGAGATACTAAAAAATATATGGCGAAAGCGAAGGATAAAGAAGATCCTTTCCGTTTAATGGGCTTCGGACATAGAGTTTATAAAAACTTCGATCCAAGAGCAAAAATCATTAAAGTAGCGGCTGATGAATTGTTGGAAGATTTAGGAATGGAAGATCCTATTTTGGATGTTGCTAAAGGTTTAGAAAAAGAAGCGCTACAAGACGATTACTTTGTAAAACGTAAATTATATCCAAACGTCGATTTCTACTCTGGAATTATTTACAGAGCAATGGATATCCCAACCGAAATGTTTACAGTAATGTTCGCATTAGGACGTTTACCAGGATGGATTGCACAATGGAGAGAAATGCGTTTACGTAAAGAACCAATTGGAAGACCAAGACAAGTATATATCGGTGAAAATCACAGAGATTTTAAAGCTATCGATAATCGCTAATTATATAGAAACACAATACACAAAGCTTCATAATTAATTCTTATGGAGCTTTTTTATATCTTAAATTATGTTGAAACTAAACGTTAAAAACGAAACCTCTCGGTTAAGAGCAGTTATTTTAGGAACGGCTAAAAGTTGCGGTGAAACGCCCAAAATAGAGGATGCTTACGACCCAAAATCGTTAGAGCATATTAAAGCGGGAACATATCCTATAGAGAAAGATATGGTCACGGAAATGGAGGCCGTGGCCGCTGTTTTAAATACGTATGATGTAAAAGTCTACAGACCAGAATTAATTGAGGATTATAACCAGATTTTTACAAGAGATATTGCCTTTGTAATCGACGATGTTTTGGTAAAAGCAAACATTTTACCCGAAAGAGAAAAAGAACTTGATGCTATACAGCACATAATAGATAAAATAGATCCTAAAAAGGTTATTCGACCTCCAGAGGAAGCGCATATTGAAGGTGGTGATGTTATGTTATGGAATGATTATATCTTTATTGGAACCTATCGTGGTGAAGATTACTCCAATTATATCGTAGCTAGAACTAATAAAGCAGGAGTCGATTTTATAGCCGAATCTTTTCCGAATAAAAAAGTAAAAAGTTTTGATTTAGTGAAATCCCAAACTCAAGCTCGCGATAATGCATTACATTTAGACTGTTGTTTCCAACCTATTGGAAAAGATAAAGCGATACTTCATAAAGAAGGATTTAGAGATGAAACTGAGTTTAATTGGTTGTTAGATTTCTTCGGAAAGGATAATTGTTTTGTTATTTCTAAAGATGAAATGTATAACATGAATAGTAATATTTTCTCCATTTCTGAAGATGTTATCATTTCAGAACAAAACTTTACGCGTTTAAACACTTGGTTAAGAGAGAAAGGATTTACTGTTGAAGAAGTACCTTACGCCGAAATAGCGAAACAAGAAGGCTTGTTACGTTGTAGTACAATGCCTTTAATTAGAGATTAATTTAGAATTAACTTTTTTGAAACTACTTCGGTTTTATTTTTAAAAGTAAGTATATAAACGCCCTTTTTTAAGCGGCTTAAATCTAAGGTTTGAGTCTGTTTATTAAGGGCTTTTTCGTATACCTTTTTACCTAAAATATCAGAAATAAATACCGTATAATAAGTCATGCTTTTAAAATTAGATGATACGGTTACTAGTCCTTTTGAAGGGTTGGGGTAGATTTTAATGTTTTTTTTTTGGCTAGGGAGAACTTCTTGAGTACTTAATGTGCTTATTCCAACAGCAAACTCTAGTGCAGCACCTAGACTTCCTTTGGTAACTTCAAACACATAATTAGGGTCCATGTTTGCTAATACATCATTTGCAGTATGCGAGTACGGCGTTTCATTCTTTTCGTACAATCCAGTAATTACTTTCCCGGCATTTTCAAAAGGCACATAATCAGAGCCGTAAGCGTACGATAATTCGGTGCTTAAATTAGAATATAAACTTATACAATTGGCAAGACTATTTGTTTTTGTAAGGGACTCTGCATTGTTTTCTGTAGGATTGCTAGCATCATACTCGCAAATTAGTGTGTCATTTAGTGCGCCATTAACGCCACCCACTTGATCGATATTAAAAACTAAAGAAATATCTAAATTCTCCGGAATAGCGGTATTGTTTACATAATAATTGCTGCCAATTAATCCTGCTTCTTCACCACTAAAATGAATAAATTTTATTGAATATTCGGTATTTATATTGTGTAAAAGACGGGCCATTTCTAAAAGTAAAACCGTACCACTTCCATTATCGTTAGTTCCTGGACCATTTAAGGTGTCGTAATGCGCATCGATTATTATAAAGGTGTTAGGGTAAACACTCCCCGTTTTTGTCACGATAATATTATTTGTTGTATTACCTGAATAAGTGAAAGGTTGCTCAACAATGTCCGTATAACCCAAAGATTGATAACGCGAAACAATCCAATTTTTGGCATTATTTATAGCGGTAGATCCATTTGTTTTAATGCCGAAATTTTCGAATGTGGTTAAGTCTGTTACGATGTTAGAGGCAGAAACCGTGTTCACAATATCGCCATAAAACGGATTGTAGGTTTGTGATATTGCCTTAGTGGTATACAGTAAAATACAGAAATAAAATAGGAGTAAAGCGCGATTCATTATAACTAATAGGATTTATTACGGTGAAGATATTAATTTATTACGGACTCTAAACCTATTAAAAAGTTAATTTAAAACTAACGTTTGGCGTTATTCCCAACGATCTTTTTTCAATTTTTAATATCGAATCATCTGGTTCTATAGAATAATAGGTGTTCAGATTATTTTTGGTATTGAAAAGGTTCCAAATAGAAACACCGATATCGGCTTTTGTGGTTTCGGTAAATTTAAAATTGAAAGTCGCCGAAAAATCTGTTCTAAAATAATCTTTTAGATGTCTGCTGTTTGGTGATTCATAATTTATGTTGCCGTCAAACACTTCATTTCCAACCACAGGAGCTGTCGTAATATTTCCTGTATGCCAATTAAAACCAAGTGCTAATTTTAGGTTGTTTATGGTATACGTGTTGGCAAATGTTAAAGCATTAGTAATATCTGTAGTGTTTGGGAAAGTTGCACCATCGTTTAAGGTTTCAAAGGTATAATCGTTAGCGCTTAACGAGTAGCTTAACCACATACTAAAGTTTGTAAATTGTTTATTTATTAAGAAATCTATGCCGTTTACGCGGTAACTTCCAATAGCATTTACAAATTGATATTGGTTTTGCATGCCCTGACTTCTCGTTGTTATACCGTTTACGTTTTTGGCGTAAAACTCCGCACTGACCAATAATTTATTGGCTTTGTATTGTAATCCCAAAGACGCTTGTTTACTCTTTAAGGTAGGGATTGTAGTGTTATTAGCTAATACCCATCGCCTTTTTTCGATTCCTAAAAAATCGTTTTGCCTATCGATAACTTGCGACGTAATTTGACTTTTATATTCGCCTAATACTTCGAGTTTAAAATATTTTAAAAACTTCTGACTAAAACTTAATCGTGGTTCAATGTGTATCTGGTTGGAAATAGAATATTTATTAGCGCGCAAGCCAGCTTTTATAAATGTTTTATTGGAAGTTGAGCTCCAAATGGCTTCGCTATACCCTGATGTACTTATCGCTATCTTCTTTAGACGACTTTTAAAAGGAGGGTTGTTCGTTGCTTCTCCATTTGAAACACCAATTTCGAACACTTGAATTCCATTAAGCCAAATTAAATTTGGGTTCACATAAAACTCAGTATTCAATTTAAGATTCGTTTCTAACACCTCATTTTGTTGTTGTAGTTGCTGGTTGTTTTCAATTTTAAAATTTCGCGCATCCAATTTATAATGGGTAACATACGCTTGTGCTTCTGTCGAAAATTTAGAATTCCAATCTCGGCGATAGGTAATGCCAACTGCTTGATTACGCTGCTCAATACCACTTGAAATATTAGTGCTCGTTCCTGTAGGGCTTTCAATATAACGTAACGCATTGAAAGTTGTGGTTGCACTAAGACTTATTTGATCTTTTTTTGAAGGCTTATAAATAAGTTTGGAATTAACATCATAAAAATAAAAGGCATCGTTTTTAATGGTGTTTTCACTATTCGTAATATCGGTATCCTGAAATACACGCTCAAAATAATTAGAATAAGTAGCGGTTTCAAAGACATCGGTTATCGAGCGGCGGGCCGAGACTTGCATTTCTAATTTATCAGTAATAGGTACTTTACCAAAACCGCTAAAATTAATTAGATTTAATCCTAAACCTCCCGACGCTTCATTATTTAATTGAGAATCCAATTCCATAGCAATCGTACTAGAAACCGCATCACCAAATTGCGCGCTAGTTCCGTTTTTAGAGACCTCTACTTTTCGTGTTAAGTTGGGAGTAAAACTCGATATTAAACCAAAAAAATGTCCCGATTGGTACATTTTAATCCCGTCCCATAAAATAAGGTTTTGGTCGTGAGTACCACCGCGAACGTTTAAATTAGACACCGATTCGTCGGTGCTTAAAACACCTGGTAGCGCTTGTACGGTTTGTAAGATGTCGGGTTCTATTAATCCGGGAAGAATTCCGAATTTTTTGGTTCGAATGGCAATGCCTCCAGCTTTCGTTTTTGAGATTCCAGAGGTTAAGTAATCGGAGAGGTAGACTTCATCTAATTTTTGAATATCCGTAACATTCTTTTTTGCAGGTTGTATCACAATAAAGCGCGAATTAAGAACGCTAAACTCTAAGTGACAATCTCTTTCTAACCGATTTAAAACGTCGTTTAATTCTAAATTTTTAGCTGGAAGAACACTTGTTTTGTTCGCTATGGTGATATCAGCATAAGAAAAACGAATAGTATAACGCTCTTGTATAATTTCTAAAACGGAAACAAGCGGGTGCCTATCGTCTGTAATGGTTTGCGAAAATATATTACAAACATTAAAAACAAATAAGAAAAATAAAAAAGTAAGTGTTCTCTTATTACTCACTACTAAGCAGTATAACGTCGCTGTCTTTTTTAAATGTTAAATGTAAAGGTAGCGTTATTGCTTGTAAAGCTACATTTATATTCTCGTGCGTAAAACTTCCTGTGAATAATTGTGTAGTATTTATGTCTTTAGTATTTACTGTTACGTTGTATTGTCTTTCAAACTCTGCAATAACATAACGAAGCGGCATACTTTTAAAAGTGCTTTCGTTTGCAAGCCATAACGGACTTCCAATCGAAACAATTTCAGTTGCTTTACGTTCTCCATCTATAACAACAAAGCTTTCAGTGGGTTTTAAAATTATCGAATCTGAGTTATAATTTACACTTACAGAACCTTCGTAGCACACCACTTCAAAATTAGAGTCGCGCTCTTTTACACTAAACTGCGTGCCTAAAACAGTCACAATACCGTGTTTCGTTTGTACACTAAAAGTTGCGCCTTTGGCTACTTTAAAATACCCCTCACCGTTTAGTTTTATTTCACGATTACCGTTCCAATTCTTTGTATTAAAACGTATTGAAGATAATGAATTTAAAGTAACTGTAGAGGCGTCGGGTAATGTTATAGTGTTTTTTTGAGCTGCTAAAGTTTCAAAATTAGTGTCTTGAGTAGCGGTATAATAAAAAGTTCCAAAACCAATCGCTAAAACGGCAGCGATACGTAATATTGGTTTCATCCAGTTCCTTTTTTGCTTCGTCTGTTGTTTTGCCTTTAATTTTTCTTGCAAATCGGCTAATGCGTCATCGCTATTATAATCTTCGGTTTTAAAGCGCATTATCGCTTGAGATAACGTCACTAGATCCTCATAATCTTCAAGGTTTTTAAACGCTTCAAGCTCTGTCGGGCTAAGGTTATTATCTAACCATTTTAATATTAAGTCTTCTTTTTTCATAATGTGTATTCAACTATATAACAATTAACAGTTAATAATTCCTACCTTTTGTACACTCTAAATAGTATCGAGATCTTCTCGAAGTTTTTTTAAGGCGCCATAAATTCGTTTTTCTACCGCTTTTGTGCTAATCTCGAGAAGTGCTGCAATCTCCTTGTGGCGTTTACCTTCAACTCTATTTAGTAAAAAAGCGGTACGTTGGGCTTCGGTTAAATTAGAGATAGCACGCTGTAATTTCTCCATATACTCGTTGCCTTCCATAATATATTCCGGGGTTTCGTTGGTATAAGATTGTGGTTTGGTTTGCTGGTATTTTAAAACCACTTTCTGATGCTTGGTTTCATTTAGCATTAAATTATTACCAATAGTAAAAACATAACTTTTAGCCTTGTCGGGAGTTACTTTAGCGCAATTCTCCCATAGTTTAATAAAAGCGTCTTGCGTTTTATCTTTAGGGTTTAGGTGTGCGCCAAATTTATAGTACAGAAAATCGTGTAAACTTTTTGCGTGCTTTTTAAAAATAGAATTAAAAAGCGTTTCGTTGCAAATATCTTTTTGAAGGTTTTTACTCATATAGTTGTTATGCTATCGCATACAAAGTAGCAACATTATTTTTAAAAAGTCAAGGTAGGACTTTTAAGAACTAAATTGTTTAATAAAAGTAAGGAAGTTAAAAGGGCTTCTGGAATTTAACCTAAAAAAATAATTAAGTATGAAACCACAAAGTCATTTACAATTCTTTAAAAAACTTTTTATACTGCCAATCTTGGCCTTGTTTATAGTCACGTCTTGCCAAGATGAAATAGTAGAGGTAACACTCCCAAATAATCAAGACACCATCGGTGCAAATTCTAATTTGTCTAACTTACTGTCTAGTGTATCCTCTTTAAATGGTTCATTAGACGATATTATCGATAACGCAAGTTGCTTTGCAATAGCATTGCCAGTCACTATTGAAATTAATGGGTCTGTGTTTGTTGTGAATTCTGAAGATGATTATGAAATTATCATAAATATTTTTGAAGAATTTAGCGATGACGATGATTCTCTAGAAATCCAGTTTCCTATAACGATTATTTTAAATGATTATACCACATTCGAAATCACAAATCAATCAGAGTTAGAGGTGTTGGTGGATGAATGTTTAAATGATGAAGAACTTGATGACGCTATTGAATGTGTCGATTTTCAGTATCCCATTGTGTTCTCTGTCTACAATTCTAATTTTCAAGTCACCGAGACGGTAACCATTCAAGATGATGAAGCGTTATATAATTTTATTGAAGATTTAGATGGTGGTATTTTAGCGAGTCTTAATTTTCCTGTCACTTTAATTTTAAGCGATGGTTCTACAATTGAAGTAAATAATAACGTGGAATTAGAAGCCGTTATTGAAGCTGCCGGCGATACTTGCGACGATGATGAAATGAATGAAGACGACGATTGCGCTATAGAAACCATTAATGGAAATATTGTAGAATGTATTTGGAGTGTTGCTAGTTATACCGGTAACGACGATTTAAGTGTGTTTACTTTCGAATTTAACAGTGATGGTTCAGTTTTAATATCAGATAATGGCAATTATGTTGATGGTAACTGGGAAGTCTCAGAAACGAACGAAGGTTTAGTGATTACATTTAGTAATATTAGTGCGAGCGTTATAGAGCTTATGTTAGGGGAGTGGCAAATTGTAGAGTGCGATGATGATGATTTAGAGCTAGCACAAAATCAAGACACTTTAATTTTAGAGCGCGATTGTAGCCCTGAAACGTTTGGTTGTTTTGAGAGCTTTAATGAAGAATTAATAGGTTGCGACGATGACAATGATGGTTTTGCGCAATTCGATTTAGACGCGGCTTATGCCAATTGCAATCCAAACGGTGAATTTTATATTACCTATCACGAAACATTAGTAGATGCAGAAATAGGTGCATACGCGATAACATCTCCGTATACAAATATGACAAACCCAACAACATTATACGTACGAGTAGAATTAGTTAATAATCCATATCAATTTGAAATTTTTGAACTTGAACTAATTCTAGAAAACTGCAATCCTACCACGTGTTCCGAAACCGATCTTACTAATTACTTACAAGAATGCGATTGGAATGTTGTAAATTTTAATGGTAGTGACGATTTAATAATTTATGACTTAGAATTTCAAATAAATAATACCCTAGTAATTACCGGAAATGGTGAAACATTAACGACAACTTACACCGTGACGCAAGATGCAAATGGAGTGTATTTAGAATTCGATAATGTAAGTGGTCCAAATATTCAAGCCATTACAGGTATATGGCATATTATAGATTGCGATACAGAACGTTTAGAAATGACAATGGGAGATAATACAATGGTGATGGAACGTGATTGTAATTAAAATAAACACTCGTTTTGTGTGTTTTGTCTATTGAAAAGGATGCAAAACAGATACAATAATTCTTAAAAGAGAGCGAATTGTATATGCTTTTAGGGTAATAAAAGCATTCAAAATGATTACTTTAACACAGTCTATAGAGTGTGTTAGTGTGGTAAACCTTTAGATTTAAAAAGAAATACAAGAGTAGATTTAGTTTTTTTAGTAGGAAAAAGAGTTGTTGCCATAACAGCTCTTTTTTTTTGCGTTAATTAAATAGTAGTTAAACTTTAAAAAGACACATCAAATTCTTATTTTTGCAACTCTTAAAAAGACAATAAACTATGTTCAATAATTTAAGTGATAAGTTAGATAAAGCGTTACACGTATTAAAAGGCCACGGAAGCATAACAGAAGTTAATGTTGCCGAGACTTTAAAAGAAGTACGTCGTGCCTTATTAGACGCCGATGTTAACTTTAAAATTGCTAAAGAATTTACGACTAGAGTAAAGACAAAAGCATTGGGGCAAAATGTGTTAACCACGTTACAGCCAGGGCAATTAATGGTTAAAATCGTTAAAGACGAATTAACAGAATTAATGGGTGGTGATGCCGCAGAACTAAACTTGACTGGAACACCAACAGTTATTTTAATGTCTGGTTTACAAGGGTCTGGTAAAACAACCTTTTCTGGTAAGTTAGCCAATTACTTAAAAAATAAAAAAACAAAGAACCCTTTATTGGTAGCCTGTGATGTGTATCGTCCGGCGGCGATCGATCAATTACATATTGTAGGAGAGCAATTAAATATAGAGGTGTTTAGTGATAAAGGAAATAACGATCCTGTGGCCATTGCGCAAGCTGGTATTGCACACGCAAAGGCAAACGGGCATAACGTTGTTATTATCGATACCGCAGGTCGCTTGGCTGTAGATGAAGCGATGATGACCGAAATTTCGAACATTCACAAAGCTATTGAGCCACAAGAAACGTTGTTTGTTGTCGATTCAATGACAGGTCAAGATGCTGTAAATACAGCAAAAGCATTTAACGATGTTTTAAATTTCGACGGGGTTATCCTAACCAAATTAGATGGTGACACACGTGGTGGAGCAGCGATTTCCATTAAATCTGTAGTTAATAAGCCTATTAAGTTTATTGGTACTGGAGAGAAAATGGAAGCGATAGATGTATTCTATCCAGCGCGTATGGCCGATCGTATTCTTGGAATGGGAGATGTTGTGTCTTTAGTAGAAAGAGCACAAGACCAATTTGATGAAGATGAAGCGAGAAATTTGCAAAAGAAAATTGCAAAGAATCAGTTTGGTTTCGACGATTTCCTAAAGCAAATTCAGCAAATCAAGAAAATGGGGAATATGAAAGACCTTGTTGGAATGATTCCTGGTGCTGGAAAAATGATGAAAGATATCGATATCGATGATGATGCCTTTAAACATATTGAAGCGATTATCCACTCGATGACAATAGAAGAAAGAACAAGCCCTTCGGTAATAAATGCCAGTCGTAAAAAGCGAATCGGTAAAGGTTCAGGAACGTCGGTGACACAAGTAAACCAACTCCTGAAGCAATTCGAGCAGATGAGTAAAATGATGAAAATGATGCAAGGCGGAGGCGGTAAACGTATGATGCAAGCAATGAAAAACATGAAATAACCCTTCTTGTTTTTTATTTTATTATTAATTGAAACCCAACCGATCTTAAACATAAGAACGGTGAAAATGAAAACTGATATTTAAAAGTAAAGCTACAGCAATCGCGCTTTATAACAATACCGCAACAAGACAAAGCAATGACAATATTAGATGGTAAAAAAGTAAGCAACGACATTAAAGATGAAATTGCCGAGGAAGTAAAAAAAATGAAAGCTAATGGAGAGAAAGTTCCCCATCTAGCCGCCATTATTGTTGGTAACGATGGAGCCAGTTTAACTTACGTAGGAAGTAAAGTGCGCGCTTGCGAGCGTGTAGGTTTCGAATCTACAATGGTGCGTTTATCTAACACAACTAGCGAAATTGAATTATTAGATAGAATTGAAGAGTTAAATAATGATGACAATATCGATGGCTTTATCATTCAATTGCCCTTACCTCCACAAATTGATACTCAAAAAGTATTAATGGCTGTAAACCCAGATAAAGATGTCGATGGTTTTCACCCAATGAACTTTGGTAAAATGGCACTAGACATGTCTACATTTATTCCTGCAACACCATTTGGTATTTTAGAATTGTTAGACCGTTACAACGTGTCTACAAAAGGAAAACATACTGTCGTTATTGGCCGTTCGCATATTGTAGGACGACCAATGAGTATTTTAATGGGGCGTAAAGGATTTCCTGGAAACTCAACAGTAACATTAACACATAGCCACACAAAAAATATAACGCAAATTACCTCCCAAGCAGATATTATAATCTCAGCTTTAGGTGTACCAAACTTCTTAAAAGCCGAAATGGTGAAAGAAGATGCCGTTATTATCGATGTTGGAATAACAAGAGTTGCCGATGAGTCGTCTCCAAAAGGATATGTAATTACAGGAGATGTCGATTTCGAAAACGTGAGTAAAAAAGCGAGTTTTATTACGCCAGTTCCCGGTGGAGTAGGACCTATGACGATTGCAATGTTGCTTAAAAATACGCTATTGGCAAGAGAACGTCACTTAGCGAGATAACTAAGACAACCGTAGTATTATAAAATGCTTATAACTCTTTTCAATATTTTATCATCGGTAAAAATTGGGAGTTATAAGCATTTTTGCCTATACGCATTGCGGCTGTTTTTACCATTGTACTCATAAAACGGGTTATAACGATGTCCCAGGAAATACAAACACGTGTCTTTAAACTTTTAGGAGTGCTTGTTACTTTAGTTAGCCATTATTGCTACCACTCTTACTTAGCGCTAACCACCGATTAAATTACTACCGATTTACCGCTATTACTATGTCGTTTTCTAGACTTAATAAGCGTAGAATTCACGTATTATAGAACCTACTGGATGTACGAGATATTGCTGTTTTGGGTGATTGCAGGAACCTCTCAAGCGATTATAACGCCGGATATCCCCGCAGAGTTTCCAGTTTTTAACTTTTTTAGATCTTGGACTGCGTATTTAGTGCTTTTTACTATTATGGCTATATGGCACCGTCGTTTTTAATATGCGATCGAGCATTAAAAGTGTCTTCAAATCTTTTTTGGTGTTGCAAGTTTAAATGGCTGTAATGCTGATTGTAAACTCTCTTTTAGGATCGAATTATTCCTACTTAAACCGAAAACTAACTACGCATCAGCTTTAGATTATTTAGTCGATAGGCCGCAATATATTATTGTTGTTGAGGTCTTTCTAACTCCGTATTTTTTACTGATCTATCTTCCGTTTTATCTTATCGATAGAAAAAAGTCTTGAGCTTGAAGGTTTAAAAGGTATTAGGTGAAGAGCGGAACAACTATAATTTAATAAAATACCACTGCATCTATTAAATTAAAAAGTCCGCTCTAAGTTGCCAACTTCCAATTAACGTCTACTCTTCGTAGGAATGCCGTTTTTAACTTTAGCATTGTATTCTTTATCAGAATTCTCTAATAACATATTAAGTGTTTTAAATTCGTCTTTAGTGAACTCGCGATATTCTCCGACGGGGATGTCCAACTTAATATTCATAATTCTAACCCGCTTTAATGCGACTACTTCATAAGTTAAATATTCGCACATTCTACGAATCTGTCGGTTCAAACCTTGAGTAAGAATAATGCTAAACGTCGTCGAATCTATTTGTCGTACTACACAAGGTTTTGTCGTTTTGCCTAAATCTTCTAGAGGGATACCACCAGCCATACGCTTTATAAACGTTTGCGAAATAGTCTTGTCTACACTCACTATATATTCCTTATCGTGGTTGTTGCTTCCTCTTAAAATTTTATTTACGATATCGCCATCGTCCGTCATAAAAATTAAACCTTCACTCGGTTTATCTAAACGGCCAATAGGAAATATACGTTTTGGGTAATTTATGTACTCAATAATATTATCTTTTTCAACAGTGGTGTCTGTTGTGCAAACAATGCCTACGGGCTTATTAAAGGCAAGATAAACGTAGTCGTCTTTGCGTTCTGTAACGGCTTTGCCATCCACTTCTACAACATCACTTTCTTTTACTTTTGTACCCATTTCTGGCACTTCTCCATTTATGGTAACGCGGCCTGCAGCGATAAGTTTATCTCCTTCTCGGCGCGAGCAATAGCCAACTTCACTTAGGTATTTATTCAGTCTTGTTAATTTTTCTTCCATAGTGCAAAGCTACAATAAAGTTTAATGGGTTATAAATTTTATAATATGACTATTAATTTCTTTTTTTCGGAGGCTATGGCCAAATCCTTCAGTGGTAATTAAACGGCCTTTTTCTAGATTTTTAATAATGAGTTTAGCATCACTATACGGAATTATTTGATCGTTTTTATCGTGAATTAAAAGTGTATCCGTAGATATTTCTTTAACAAACTGCGCTAACGAAAAGTAATCTGGTGTTTTATTGAATGTTGAAAATACGCGATCATTTAAACCTTTTTCAATACGTTTGTTATAACCTAACATAGCAACATAGCGCTCGAAAACGCCAGTAAATTCTGAAGGAGCGCCTAAAAGAATTAGTTTTTCAACGGCTTTATTTTGATGCTGATATTGATAAAATACTGAAGCCATACCACCTACCGAATGGCCGATTATAATTTCGGGATGGTAAATAGTGGTCACTTTATGAATACACTCTGCATATAAAATAGCATTAAAATGTTTGCCAGACGTTTTACCGTGTGCTGGAGCGTCTAAAGCCACAATGTTGTAATCTAACGCCTGAAGTTCTGTAATTAGTTTTTCCCAACGGTGCGTATTACTTTCCCAACCGTGAACGAGCAAAATAGTCTTTTTACTTCCTTGCCAATGGTACGTGGCAATCTTTAAAGCATCGTGCGTTATGGTTTGCTGTACCGCAGTATTTAAAAAGGGCTGTTGTGTATCTTTAACACGCCCTTTTCTGGGCGTTATAAATAGGCTCCAAGCTTTGCTAGTGGCATAGTTTTGCGACGCGTAGCTAGCAGCATTTAGCGCGTTACCTATTATTTTAATAAGTGTTTTAGACATATATTTAGTCTTCTCTATGTACTTTGTCTATAGAAAACGCAGGGGTGCAAACCGACAGATAGTCGCAAGCAATAGTAAACGGGTTCGAATATTGCACACGCGTGTTTTTCTCTATTTTAATAGATTGCCCAGCTTCGAGAACAATAATCTCGTCGTCTATAATAAATTGTTTTTTACCTTTTATAATATAAGTATACTCATCGAATTCTGGCGTTTGAAAAGGCTCTTCCCAATTGGCAGGTGCCACCATATGCGCAATACTTATGTCTTGGTTTCCATCGGTCGCTTGCCCGAAATGCTCTTCAATTAATTTGCCATCTGTGGTGGGTACAACAAAAGGAGAATTCTGTATTTTATATTTTTTAGTGCTCATTATTTTAAAGGTTTTCTTTTAATCATTCCGCCTTTTAAATCTTTAACAACATTCATTATTATAAAGGCATCTTGATCTATTTTGTCTATTTCAGTTTCAAATCGGGCAAGTTCTAAACGTGTAATAATGATAAATATAATGGGTTTATTATACTCATCTTTACCCGTTTTATAACCGCCTTTACCAGCATATATAGTACACGCCCGGCGCATTTTTTCGGTGAGCATTAAACGAATGTCTTCGTGCTGTTTTGAAATAATGGTAACACCAATGTATTCTTCAACACCATCTATAACATAATCTATAGTTTTTGCGGCAGATAAATACGTTAGGATTGCATATAGCGCAGTTTCTACCGATAAGATATAAGCACCTACCGAGAAAATTAAGATATTTATAAGCAGTAAAACATCCCCAATAGTTAACGATAATTTTCGACTTAAATAAATAGCTAAAACCTCGGTACCGTCAATAACACTGCCGCCTCTCATAGCCATACCAATACCGAAACCTAGAAAAAAGCCTCCAAAAATAGAAATAAGTAGTTTGTCTTCGGTTACTATTGGATAGTCCACAAAATGTACCACTAAAGCTAGTAAAGTAATAGCCACGACACTTTTTAGAGCAAATTTCACACTAATAGTTTGCATTGCTAAAGCTAGAAAAGGAATGTTTACGACAATAAGTAAAATACTCAATGAAATACCCGTCATATTTTGTATTAATAGCGACATCCCGGTAACACCACCATCTATAAAATTATTAGGTAATAAAAAGCCTTTTAAACCAAACCCTGCAGAAATAACACCAATAACCATATATAGTGTTTCCTTAAGACCGTGAGACAATTCAATTTCTAAATTTCTAACAATAGAACCGACTTCATTTTTCTGGTCGTCAATAAGAACACCGCTACTTTTTATGCGTTTATTAGCAATTTTTGTGAGTACTTTTTTTATAAATGGAATCATATATTATGTCGCTTCTTATAAGGTTGAATAGTGATGAAATGTTTTAATCCGTAGTGGCAGAAATTAATCGTTCCAACCTACCATAAAGTATTTAATTTTTGCGGTATCAGGAATATTATTAGCTACAATTTTTTGTGATACTTTAAATTGAAGATCTGAAGGCAATTCCTTTTTGTCGATTGTAAAGAACGTGTTATTTTCGTTTACAAAAATTACTACATTACTAATGGTGTTTTGAATACTAGAAATTTTATAGTTTGCTTTAATATCTCCAAAAGTACTTTCGGTACTAATGCCTTTTTCCGTTTTGTAACGCGGATCGATAATTTTTATAGTTTCAATAGTAGCCGTTGAATCTATCAAATGATTAGGTGATAGCTCTAGCAATTTTTTTCCGCCTTTCTCGAAAACTTCTATATCGTTTCCGTTTTTTAAATAGGCATCTGTAGATGTGAAATTAGCTATGGAGTCGGCAGCGAAAATGGTTTTTAAATCGTTAATTTGAGTAGAATCGGTTAACAAACCAATATTCTGACTAGAAATTAAAAACGGATTTACTTCTTTCTCGCAAGAAGTAAAAAGTAGGCTAGCGATAGTAAGGGTAAAAAATAGTTTCTTCATTATATTATTCTTAATTATTTAGGGGTTAACTACAATACTTTCTTTATAATACCAAACACGCTTCGTATAAAAGTCGCGCTGGTTAATACTTTTATTAAGGGGTTTTGTGGGGTGCTACGATGAGATGAGGTGCGCGTCTTTTTCTGGCTATCGGCTTCTTTATCGAGTTTCGCTTTTACCGCTTCTGCAGCTTCAATTTTTTTATTTAATATTTCGTAAGCACTTTCGCGGTCTATTGTATCGTTATATTTTAAAGCCAATTTAGAATCGTCGATAACGACTTGTAGTTCTTTATCCGTTAAAATATCCATTCTACTCATTGGAGCACGCATCATCGTTGCCGCCAATGGCGTTGGTCGGCCTTTTTCATCCAATGCAGAAACTAGAGCTTCACCAGTTCCTAAGGCCGTTAAAATCGCCGCGGTGTCGTAATAATCGGTATCAGGATAATTCTGGGCCGTTAATTTTATAGCTTTTCGATCTTTGGCAGTAAAAGCTCTTAAAGCGTGTTGGACTTTTAAGCCTAACTGACTTAAAACACCTTCAGGAACGTCGGTTGGGTTTTGCGTAACAAAATAAATACCCACGCCTTTACTGCGAATTAATTTTACAATACTTTCTATTTGATTAAGAAGTGCTTTAGAGGCTTCATTAAAAATTAAATGCGCCTCGTCTATAAACAATACTAATTCTGGTTTTTCAGAGTCGCCTTGTTCGGGTAGCGTTTCATAGATTTCAGCTAATAAACTCAACATAAATGTCGAAAAAAGCTTCGGTTTATCTTGAATGTCTGTTAATCTTATAATGTTAATGTAGCCTTTACCATCGCGAGTGGTTCGCATTAAATCTTCAACTTCAAAACTTTTCTCTCCGAAGAAGAGATCGCCACCTTGCTGTTCTATTTCGATTAGTTTTCTTAAAATAGCACCGGTTGAAGCAGTAGAAATACGACCGTATTCTTCTTGAAATTCAGCTTTACCATCTTGAGTACAGTAGTGAAGAATTTTTTTAAAATCTTTTAAATCTAATAAAGGGAGTTTGTTATCGTCGCAATATTTAAAAATTACCGATACAATGCCCGATTGGGTGTCTGTTAATTCCAAAATACGAGAGAGTAAAACAGGACCAAATTCACTAATAGTAGCGCGAAGTCTTACCCCGTTTTGTTCCGAAAGCGTCATCAATTCAATAGGAAATCCTTTAGCATCAAACGGAATACCAATTTTTTCGTGGCGTTCATCAATTTTTTCGTGTCCGGGACTTGGTTTTGCTAATCCGCTTAGGTCACCTTTAATATCCATTAAAAGGACAGGAATTCCTTTGTCGCTTAAATTTTCAGCTAAAACCTGTAGCGTTTTTGTTTTTCCGGTTCCGGTAGCTCCAGCAATTAAGCCATGACGATTCATTGTTTTTAAAGGAATCTTAACATAAGCGTTAGTTACCGTTTCACCGTCTAGCATAGCCGATCCTAAAGTTATAAAATCGCCTTGAGTTTTGTTTCCTTCGGTAATATGATTAAAGAATTCGTCGCGTTTACTCATACTATTTAATTTGTTTGTGTAAAAATAGTAATCTTAGATGAAACGATTTGGAAAACAAGAAAATATTAACAGCAAAAAGATCTAAATATACTATCTTTGGCCGCTATGACGGAAGCGGTAAAAGATTTAGTAAACAAAGGTGAAATGCTCCCATTAATGGAGGAGTTTTACACGATTCAAGGTGAAGGATTTCACAAAGGAACAGCAGCGTACTTTATACGATTAGGCGGTTGTGATGTGGGTTGCCATTGGTGTGACGTTAAAGAAAGTTGGAATGCAGAATTGCATCCACCAACAGCAACAAAAGATATTGTTGCAAACGCTAAAAAGTATAGCGACACCATTGTAGTTACGGGTGGTGAACCCTTAATGTGGGATATGACAGCGCTTACAACACAGTTAAAAGCGCAAGGAATGCAAGTGCATATTGAGACGTCTGGTGCTTACCAATTAACAGGAGAATGGGATTGGGTGTGTTTATCACCTAAAAAAATGAAGTTACCAACGCAAGGTGTTTACGATGTTGCTAACGAGTTGAAAACCATTATTTATAATAAAGACGATTTTAAGTTTGCCGAAGAGCAGGCAGCAAAAGTAGGAAAGGATTGTATTTTATATATGCAACCAGAATGGAGTAAAAGTGATAAAATGATTCCAGAAATAGTGAACTATGTGATGAAACATCCAAAGTGGAAAGTCTCACTACAAACACACAAGTATTTAAATATACCCTAATAGAACAAAAAAAACCTTCATTTCTGAAGGTTTTTTTATGCGCTTAATAAGCGCAACTACTTTGTAATCTATTTGGTAAAAGGAACAACAAGTCTTGTGTTTCCCCATCCAATATGCATATTCACGTTTTCTTTGTTCTCGTCGAAAACAATAGAAAATGCTTCTACAACAGCGTCACCTTTTTTTACAGGAACAGTTAAACGCGCAACATCGTTAGCTTCGTTATAAAAGTAGCTTCCCCAAACATTAACATCTGCATTTATAATGGCTGTCCATTCTTTTTCTCCTGGAATTAAGTAAAACGTGTAGGTTCCTGGTTTAATAGTTGTTTTTCCTAATTTTATCTCTTTGTAAAATGAAATTTCTGCGGCTTCGTTAGCGCCAACTCGCCATACTTTGTCCATTGGTGCTAATTTAGAGACTTCACGGTCTTTTAATTGCGGACGACTGTAAGTGATTTTTACTAATTTGTTGGCGTCCTTATAACTTGTTGGAAACGCGGCTACGTCCATTGGACTTTTGTCTAATTCTGGAAAATCTTGAGCGGTAACATTAACGCTAAGTAAAGTGGTAAACGCTAAAGCGCAAGTGGCGATAAAAGTTGTTTTTTTCATAATTCTACGGTGTTAATTTATAAGTGTTATGCTATAAAGGTCGAGTTAAATTGTTAAACTTTACACTTATTAAGTAAAATACTATAAAAGTAATGTGTTTTGTTTCATTTTCATATTATTATTAATAATTATATTACAATTTATAACTGTTTTAGTATTTTGTGTTTTTAATATGAAACAGATATACCATATTTGCTTAATTAATAAAACAGAACAAGAAATTTAATACGATATATTATGTGTGGAATTGTATGTGCTTTCGATTTAAAACAGAACAGTGAAGAGTTGAGACCTCGGGTGTTAGAGATGTCAAAAACAATTAGACATCGCGGACCAGATTGGAGTGGTATTTATAGTAACGATAAAGCCATTTTAGCGCACGAGCGTTTGGCTATCGTCGATCCAGCCTCAGGGAAACAACCGTTGTTAAGTCTTGATAGTACTCTTGTTTTAGCGGCAAATGGCGAAATATATAACCATAGAGAATTACGTAAGCAATTTGAGGGTAAATACCAGTTTAAAACTCAAAGTGATTGCGAAGTCATTTTAGCATTGTACCAAGAAAAAGGCGTTGATTTTATTGATGAAATGAATGGTATTTTTGGTTTCGCTATTTACGATGTAACCAACGACACGTATTTTATTGCTCGCGACCATATGGGAATTATTCCGCTATATATTGGCTGGGATCAAAACGGAACTTTTTATGTCGCTTCCGAACTGAAAGCTTTAGAAGGTGTGTGTACAAAAATTGAATTATTCCCACCAGGACATTATATGTCGAGTACCGATGGGAAGTTTGTAAAATGGTACAACAGAGATTGGAGTGACTATGATGCAGTAAAAGAAAACGAAACCAGTATTGCTGAAATAAAAGAAGCCTTAGAAGCCGCCGTAAAAAGACAATTAATGAGTGATGTGCCTTACGGTGTTCTATTATCGGGCGGATTAGATTCATCTGTGATTTCGGCAATTGCTAAAAAATATGCGCAAAAGCGGGTGGAAAGTGACGATACTAGCGATGCTTGGTATCCACAATTACACAGTTTTTCAGTGGGATTAGAAGGCTCACCAGATTTAGCCGCCGCACGAAAAGTAGCCGATCATATTGGGACAGTACACCACGAAATAAAATTTACAATCCAAGAAGGATTAGATGCGATAAAAGATGTGATTTATAACATCGAAACCTACGATATTACTACAATTCGTTCTAGTACACCTATGTATTTAATGGCACGAGTTATTAAATCGATGGGAATAAAAATGGTGCTGTCTGGCGAGGGAGCAGATGAAATTTTTGGAGGTTATTTATATTTTCATAAGGCACCGAACCCTAGAGAATTTCACGAAGAAACAGTGCGTAAATTAGATAAATTACATATGTACGATTGCCTGCGAGCAAACAAAAGTTTAGCGGCTTGGGGAGTAGAGGGGCGCGTACCTTTTTTAGATAAAGAATTTATAGATGTAGCGATGCGTATTAACCCACAAGATAAAATGATTAATGGTGAACGTATGGAGAAATGGGTAATTCGTAAGGCCTTTGAAGATATGTTGCCAGCAAGTGTCGCGTGGAGACAAAAAGAGCAATTTAGCGATGGCGTTGGTTATAGTTGGATTGATACACTTAAAGAAGTTGTTAATATAGCAGTTAGCGATGAGCAAATGGCGAATGCCAAATACCGTTTCCCATTACAAACACCGCAAAACAAAGAAGAGTTTTATTACCGCTCCATTTTCGAAGCGCATTTTCCAAGTGATGCGGCGGCCCTAAGTGTGCCGCAAGAGCCAAGCGTAGCATGTAGTACAAAAATAGCCCTAGAATGGGACGAAGCGTTTAAAAATATGAACGAACCTTCAGGTAGAGCAATTGCAAATGTGCACGACGCGGCGTATTCATAATATAATAAAAGATATATGATAGAATGAAGTGAAAACCCTTTTAGCTATAAGAGGGTTTTTTATTAAGAGTGCTTAATATTATGCAATAAATTATTCCTATCACATTCCGTTTTAAAAGTCCTCAGTATGCTTTATTTTTGAAGTAAATAAATCATACTATGTCACACACGCTTATACATAACGAAAGCAAACATCAATTTGAAGTCCATTTAAACGATAGTATCGCCTTTGCAGCTTACGAGCGTTTTGAAAATGGTATTACTTATACACATACCGAAGTGCCGACAGAAATGTCTGGTCAAGGCGTGGGGAGCTTTATAGCAAAAGGGATTTTAGACTACGCGAAAGAGAATAATTTACAAGTGAAACCAGAATGTTCGTTTATTTTGTCGTATATCGATAAGCATCCAGAATATCAGGATATTTCAGTTGTTCACAATAAAAAATAAAAAACGAGAGACGTAAAATGAGTACAAAGTCTATAGAGTTGGTGGCGCGCCCAAGGGCACCGCATTTTGTTGGTGACGGATTTCGGGTGCATAATTTTATACCGAGCGGATTTCGGTTAGATATGAAACGAATGGATCCTTTTATTTTTATGGATTATAATTCTAAATTTTATTTTCCGCCAACAAACGAGCCGCGTGGAGTCGGTGTGCATCCACATCGTGGTTTCGAAACGGTAACCATTGCTTATAAAGGAAAAATCGCTCATCATGACAGTGCTGGAAATAGCGGCGTTATTGGAGAAGGCGGAGTGCAATGGATGACGGCCGCTTCGGGGGTTTACACAAAGAATATCACGAAAAGGAGTTTAGTGCTGCGGGAGGTGATTTTCAGATGGTGCAATTATGGGTGAATTTGCCTCAAAAAGATAAAATGTCTACGCCTAAATATCAAGGACTAGATCCTTCCTGTATTAAAAAATACCAATTACCAGATCAGCAAGGTGTGGTTGAGGTTATCGCTGGTGCTTATAAAGAGGTTAAAGGTGCCGCTTCAACGTTTACGCCGCTGCATCTATTAAATGTAAAACTAAAAAAAGAGGCACACACCGATTTTTCTTTTCCGGCGCATTACAACACGGCTTTAGTCGTAATAGAAGGTGAGATAAAAGTGAATGGCAAAGAGAATGTTTCTACCGACCACTTTGTATTGTTTGAGAATAAAGGCGAAACATTTACGCTAGAGGCCACTGAAGCGGCAGTGGTTTTAGTTTTAAGCGGAGCCCCAATTAACGAACCGATTGCCGCACAAGGCCCGTTTGTAATGAATACTAAAGAAGAATTAGCACAAGCGATACACGATTTTAATAGCGGTAAATTTGGCTATTTAGAATAGTGATTCACTCCGTCGTTCCCGAGAAATAAATTGAAGAGGAATGCTTTGAGAAGAGACCCTTGTAAAAGGTTTTATTCCTTCTCTTTTTTAGCGTTTTTCAGTCGTAATACTCCCGTCTGTAGATCTTTTTATTAAGGTTGGGAGCTCCAAAACTTGTCTTTTTAGCTCGTTTTTAAATTTTCAGTTTTCAGAATAATTAAAAACAAGTCACTATTCAATTTAAGATGTGTTTTAGTCGATTTAAGCGACTTTCTTTAAATTAATAATTGTTAATAAAAACAGGGGGCTTTCCATAAAAAGCTTTAAAACCATCTCGAAATTGCGTATATTTGGTGGTGTTCAAAAGGATGCCTTAAGCCTCCTTTTTTTATGTTAAGGACACACTGTTTTAAGACATTGTAATAGCGCATAAAAGGACTCCCGTTGCAGAAAATGGGGTTTTCAAAAAAAGGACTATTAGATTATAAAGACTATAACTATGAGCGAAAAAAAAGAAGAGTTTAACAAAGAGAATTATTCAGCGGATAGTATTCAGGCTCTAGAGGGTATGGAACACGTTCGTATGCGTCCTTCCATGTATATTGGAGACGTAGGAACTCGAGGGCTTCACCATTTAGTGTACGAAGTTGTAGATAACTCTATTGATGAGGCGATGGCCGGACACTGTAATAATATTACGGTAACTATTAATGAAGACAATTCCATTTCGACCGAAGATGATGGTCGTGGTATTCCGGTAGATCTTCACAAAAAAGAAGGTGTTTCTGCTCTTGAAGTAGTTATGACAAAGATTGGCGCCGGAGGTAAGTTCGATAAAGATTCTTATAAAGTTTCTGGAGGACTGCACGGGGTTGGTGTAAGTTGTGTTAACGCATTATCCGATCATTTAAGAGCTACGGTTTACAGAAATGGCGAAGTTTGGGAACAAGAATACAAGCACGGTAAAGCTTTGTACCCTGTAAAATGTATTGGAGAAACAGATAAAAGAGGTACGGTAATTACCTTTAGACCAGATCATACCATATTTACGCAAACGTTAGAGTATAGCTACGATACATTAGCCAGTAGAATGCGCGAATTGTCGTATTTAAATAAAGGGATTACTATTCATTTAATCGACAAAAGAGCGGTTAAAGATGATGGTTCTTTCGAAGGTGAAACATTCCATTCTGAAGAAGGTTTAAAAGAATTTATAAGATTTCTAGACGGAAGTAGAGAGCCTTTAATAAAAGAGGTTATTTCTTTTGAAGGAGAGAAAAACGGAGTGCCAGTTGAGGTTGCGATGATGTATAACACGTCGTATGCTGAGAACTTACACTCGTATGTAAACAATATTAATACCCACGAAGGTGGGACGCATTTATCGGGGTTTAGAAGAGGGTTAACGCATACTTTAAAAAAGTACGCCGACGAATCTGGGATGCTAGATAAATTAAAATTCGATATTGCGGGAGATGATTTCCGTGAAGGTTTAACAGCAATTATTTCGGTAAAAGTTCAAGAGCCACAATTCGAGGGACAAACAAAAACAAAATTAGGAAACAGAGAAGTTTCTGCTTCTGTGAGTCAGGCGGTTTCAGAAATGCTTTCTAACTATCTTGAAGAGCATCCAGACGATGCTAAAATAATAGTTCAAAAAGTAATATTAGCTGCTCAAGCACGCCACGCTGCGCAAAAAGCGCGTGAAATGGTACAGCGTAAAACAGTAATGAGTATTGGTGGTTTGCCAGGAAAATTATCTGACTGTTCTGAGCAAGATCCTACAAAATGTGAAGTATTCCTTGTCGAGGGAGATTCGGCGGGTGGAACTGCAAAACAAGGTAGGGATAGAGCATTTCAAGCTATTTTGCCCCTACGTGGTAAAATTTTGAATGTTGAAAAAGCGATGACACATAAAGTGTTTGAAAACGAAGAGATAAAAAATATCTTTACCGCTTTAGGAGTTACTATAGGAACAGAAGAAGATAGTAAGGCTTTAAATCTTTCAAAGTTAAGATATCATAAAGTGGTGATTATGTGTGATGCCGATATCGATGGTGCGCATATTGAAACTTTAATTTTAACGTTCTTTTTCCGTTATATGAAGGAATTGATTGAAAATGGACATATTTACATTGCAACTCCGCCACTATTCTTAGTGAAAAAAGGAGCTAAAAAGCAATACGCTTGGAGTGATGATGAGCGTAAAGTTTTAATGCAAGAATTTGGTGATGGTACAAAAATACAACGTTATAAAGGTCTTGGAGAAATGAATGCCATACAACTTTGGGATACCACAATGAATCCAGATTTTAGAACGCTTCGTCAAGTACAAATTGATAACGGTGTAGAAGCCGATCGTGTGTTCTCTATGTTAATGGGAGATGAGGTGCCACCGCGTCGAGAATTTATCGAGAAAAACGCAATTTATGCAAAAATTGATGTATAATTAGTAATACATACTTTTTAAAAACACCTTTCGTCTTATGTGCTTAAGGTGTTTTTTTATTTATATTTAAAAATAAAAAATAAGCTAAACGAGTTATAATCACTATCTAACGTTTACTTTTGTTATATTATAAAAAAAATAAAATTTATGAAAACCCCTTTTCTATTTCTTATTACATTGGCGTCTGTGCATTTTGTAACGGCCCAGGAAAACTTAAACGAATTATTGGCGGCTGGTATAGACGATACCAAACAATTTTCAGAACGCTATATTAAACCAGCAAACGATGGTTTAGCTTACGGCATCAATAACAATTGGTCTAACAGTGCGAAAGCACCAAAACGACTTGGCTTCTCATTATCCATTATTGGAAATGCAACCTTTATAAACGATGAAGATAAAAAGTTTATAATGACCGCTTCCGATTACGAAAATATACGTTTTAAAGATGGGAGTGCATCAAAACCTGTTGCAACTGCATTGGGACATAACGATCAGGATATTATTGTCGAAATTACTTACGACGATCCGTTGTTTGGGGAACAAACCACAGATATTGTTTTGCCAACAGGAATAGGATCTGCAAATATAAATTTAATTCCGACGGTGTTTTTACAAGGAAGTTTTTCGCCTTTTAAAGGTACCGAAGTAAAAGCACGTTATTTTCCTAAAATAAATCAACAAGATGTAGAGGCCGGCTTATTTGGTTTTGGTCTTCAGCAGGAGTTTACTTCTTGGCTACCTTCCGATAAATTATTTCCGGTGGCTGTTTCTGGATTAATTGCTTATACCCAATTAAACGGAACATACGATTTAGTGAATACAAGTACAGTAGAGGGTGAAAACCAACGCGTGGAAACACAAACTCACACAATGTTGTACCAACTATTAGTAGGGACAAATTTAAAACTATTTAATGTGTACGGTTCTGTAGGGTATTTAGATGGAAAAAATAAAACGGACTTATTAGGAACCTATCGCGTCTCTGATGGGATTTTGTTTTCTAAAGAAATTGTAGATCCGTTTTCAGTAGAATCAGACACTAGCGGTATTATGGGAACTTTGGGAGCAAATGTAAAACTTGGTTTCTTTAGTGTAAATGCAGCCTATACAATTGCCGATTTTAGTAGCGCCTCGTTAGGAATGACTTTCGGCTTTTAAAACTTTCTTAAAAAAATACATACGTCCTAAGAATTTCTTAAATTTGGAGGATAAAATTTAACACAAACTAAAATATAATACAAATGAAAGTAACAGTAGTTGGAGCAGGTGCAGTAGGTGCAAGTTGTGCAGAATACATCGCCATTAAAGATTTTGCAAGTGAAGTTGTTATACTAGATATTAAAGAAGGTTTTGCTGAAGGTAAAGCAATGGATTTAATGCAGACAGCTTCTTTAAATAGTTTCGATACTAAAATTACCGGAAGCACTAACGATTATTCTAAAACAGCAGATAGTGATATTTGTGTTATAACATCGGGAATTCCTAGAAAACCAGGAATGACTCGTGAGGAATTAATTGGTATCAATGCAGGGATTGTTAAAACAGTATCGGCTAGCTTAATCGCGCATTCTCCAAATACAATAATCATTGTGGTAAGTAACCCAATGGATACAATGACATATTTAGTGCATAAAACAACAGGATTACCTAAAAATAGAATCATCGGAATGGGTGGTGCTTTAGATTCTGCACGTTTTAAATACAGATTAGCTGAAGCTTTAAATGCCCCTATTAGTGATGTAGACGGAATGGTAATTGGTGGACATAGCGACAAAGGTATGGTGCCATTAACAGCGCACGCCACTAGAAACAGTATTAAAGTAACAGAATTCTTGTCTAAAGAACGTTTAGAGCAAGTAACAGAAGACACTAAGGTTGGAGGCGCAACATTAACTAAATTATTAGGAACGTCAGCTTGGTACGCACCAGGTGCAGCAGTCTCTGGTTTAGTACAAGCAATTGCTTGCGACCAAAAGAAAATGTTCCCATGTTCAACGTTATTAGAAGGTGAATACGGTTTAAATGATTTATGTATTGGTGTGCCAGTTATTTTAGGTAAAAATGGTATTGAAAGTATCGTAGAAATTAAATTAAGCGATGCCGAAAAAGCGCATATGCAAGAAAGTGCTAAAGGTGTAAAAGCGACGAATGGTTTATTAGAACTATAGTCGGTTTTCTAATTATATAAAGAAACACCTTAAGGTTTTAAATCTTTAAGGTGTTTTTGTAGTTATAGAGGACCTCTTTTTAAAAGATAATTTAACAGTCTTAAAAAGAAATTGAAAAATTTTTGGTATTATTGTTGCCAACTAAATCAAATAATAATACTTAAACACGGAAAAATTAGAATAAGATGAAAAAATCAATATTATTACTGTTAGCAGTTACGTTAAGTTTTACCAGTTTTGCACAAGATAAACTAACGGAAGGTACCGTTATATCAACGCAAACAATGTCTAGTGACGATGAAGCTATGAACTCGCAATTAGCAATGGTTGGAGAAGTGGTGACAACAACTTACATTAAAGAGAAGAAATCAAGATCGGAAGTGTCTAGCCCGATGACGGGAGACGTCGTTACTATTACTGATACGGAGACCAAAAAGATGTTAATGCTAATGGATAATCCTATGAGCGGTAAAAGCTATATGGAGATGAGTACAGATTCTAAAGCGGCACAAGTAGAAAATATTGAGGTAACAAATAGAGATGATAAAAAAACAGTTTTAGGTTACGAGTGTGAGGGTTACGATGTGATTATGACGGCAGGAGGACAAACTGTAGAGATGACGCTTTACACCACTAAAAGTATTACGGCCTATTCGCAACAATCACAAATGTATGGCGATAAAATTGAAGGGTTTCCAATGTGTTTTGTATTAAATATGAGTCAGATGGGAAAAAATATTACTATCGAAAATACGGTAACAGAAATGAAGCAATAAAACAGTCTATTCTATATAAAAGACTATTAAAAGAGCAACTATTTGGTTGCTCTTTTTTTGTATAAAAAACAGTAATTGTATTGTCATTTCTTGCTGTATATCATATATTTGGCACATGAAAGCTAATTGGTGTTTTAGTGTCTTATTACTTGTCCTTGCCTGTATTGGGGTTTTTAGGGACGACACTGTTATCCCTAATCAAGAACTCGTTCTAGAGTTTAATAGCGCACACGTTTCGGCTAACGAAGCTGAAAAAGCGATTATATTAGTAAAAAAACAATTACAAGAATTAGGTGTTTACGCGATTCAGGTGCATGCTGAGTCTAACGGGAAATACACGATCACTTATTATAGTGCTTCAAACGTAGCGCGTATTAAAAAAATACTAGGTACGCCATCGTCATTATCAATAGATATCGCGAACTCTAATCAACCCAATAGTGGTATTCCATTAGAGAAAACATCTAATCATTACCATGTAGATGTTTATGAAATTACTCGCAATTTAGATTCACAAATAGATTTAAAAGGAACGCTTGTCGTTAACGAAAAACGCGATTTAGAACGGTTTAACAGTCCTACTTTTAGTTCGTTTTTAGGGCAAGAATATAGTAACTTGACATCGGAAACTGAAGCCGTAGCTTACAAAATAAATACTACCATTGTCCATACTTTAAACAAAGGTTTATATACTATTCCAGAAGTTCGTGCCGGACCCTCTTATTCTAGAAGCGCGTAAACACATAAAAGTGCTTTTCTACTTTAAAATTGAGCTTTTAAAATTATTTTATAAAAGCGAAAACACCCTATTTAATTATTAAAATAATTGTCGAATCTCGATGTAAATTCTATATTTGCTCGTTCTAAAAAAAACCGACAATAAAATAACAACACCATGCAAAATAAAGGATTAATAAAGCTGTTTGCAGTTTTATTCGGATTGGTAAGTCTTTACCAATTATCTTTCACGTTTAAAAATAGTGCAATCGAGAGCGATGCATTAACAATTGCGGAAAGTAAATTTGATGCTTCAGTAGAAGACAGAAAAGAAAAAGTTAACGATTACGAAGTCGTTTATTTGGACTCGTTAGCAGCCTCTAATGAGAAAGTATTCTTAGGAAGTACTTACGCAGATGTTAAAGAAAACTCGATGAAATTAGGACTAGACCTTAAAGGGGGTTTAGAAGCAATTTTACAAGTCTCTGTAAAAGACATCTTAAAAGGATTGGCTAACAATAGTAAAGATCCTATTTTCAACAAAGCATTAGATGATGCTGCCGAACTTCAGAAAGACAGTCAGAATGACTTTATTGACGATTTCTACACGGCTTTCGATGCTATTAAAGGCGATACTAAATTAGCGTCTCCAGATATTTTTGCAACGCGTTCTTTGGAAAGTGAAATCAAAAGAGGAATGTCGGACGATGATGTAAAAGTTGTTTTATCACAAAAAATCAACGAATCTATCGCTTCTGCATTACAAGTATTGCGTACACGTATTGACCAATTTGGTGTGGCGTCTCCAAACATTCAACGTTTAGGAACTTCAGGGCGTATTCTTGTAGAGTTACCAGGGGTTAAAGATGTTGAGCGTGCTAAAGAATTAATTACAAGTACGGCAGAATTAGAATTCTGGGATACTTTAAAAGGAGAGCAGTTTTTTCAGTATTTTAATGATGTAAATACATTGTTGAAAGACGAGATAAAAGCAGAAAACCAAGTAGAAGGAGAAGAAACTGTAGCACAAGAGAGCACTGAAGACGCTACCGATGATATTATTGGTGATCTTACAGGAGAGGAAGATACATCAACTAAAGAAGTAAATCCATTATTAGATTTAGTAAAAGGACCAGGCTACCAAGGCGGACCAATCGTTTATCAATTTAACATAGCAGATAGCGCTAAAGTATATTCAATATTAAAAAAGCGTGAGGTAAAAGCTTTATTGCCAACAGAACTTAAAGATGTAAAATTCGTATTTGGTAAACCAGCACCAAATAGCGAGCTAACAGAATTATATGTATTAAAAGGAACCAGAGACAACATTCCACCGTTAGGCGGAGGAGTGGTAGACGACGCACGCCAATCTTACAGCCCGTCGAACAAGCCAACAGTAACGATGCAAATGAATGCTCAAGGCTCTAAAATTTGGGAAGAAATGACCGATAAAGCCTCTAAAACGGGAAGCCAGATTGCTATTGTATTAGATAACGTCGTGTATTCTGCACCAGGAATTAACAATGGTAAAATTGCCGGCGGACGTTCAGAGATTTCAGGAAACTTTACATTGAACGAAGCAACCGATTTAGCAAACGTTTTACGTGCCGGTCGTTTACCTGCAAAAGCGGAGATAATTCAATCGGATGAGATTGGACCAACATTAGGTAAAGAAGCTATCGAGAGTGGTACAATGTCTTTTATAATTGCGTTAACATTAGTATTAATCTGGATGTTCTTTTACTACGGTAAAGCAGGAGTATTTGCAGATATTGCAATGTTATTAAATATTCTATTAATCTTCGGTATTTTATCAGGATTAGGAGCTGTATTAACCTTGCCTGGTATTGCCGGTATAGTATTAACTATTGGTATGGCGGTCGATGCGAACGTGCTTATTTTTGAACGTATTCGAGAGGAACTCTATAAAGGTAAAGACCAAAAAACGGCTATTAAAGACGGTTTTAGTAATGCATTATCTTCAATTTTAGATGCTAACATTACAACAGGTTTAACCGCTTTAATTTTATTCTTATTTGGTACAGGGCCAATTAAAGGGTTTGCAACAACGTTATTAATAGGTATTTGTACCTCATTATTTACAGCTATTTTCATCACCAGATTATTAATTGACTGGTACGATGCAAGAGGTGGAAAATTAAGCTTCTCTACAGGAGTTACTAAAAACTTATTTAGAGGTATTAATGTAAGTTTCCTTAAGAAACGTAAAATAGCTTATGGTATCTCTACGGTAATGATTTTAGTAAGTTTAGTTTCTTTCTTTACAAATGGTTTAGATCAAGGTGTCGATTTTGTTGGAGGTAGAACGTATCAAGTGCGATTCGATCAGCCTGTTAGCGCAACGGAAATTACTGATCTGTTATCAGACGACGCTGTTTTTGGTAGTGCCGATGCTAAAACCTTTGGAGACGATAACCAATTAAAAATTACTACTAAATTTAGAGTTAACGAATCTTCACAACAAGCAGACGAAGAAATAAGAATGTCTTTATTTAATGCTTTACAGCCTTACCTAAATGGTATGGACTACCCAAGCTTTATTGAAAATAAAGAATCTAAAACGGCTGGTTTAATGAAGAAATATAAGGTAAGTCCAACCATTGCCGACGACATTAAAAAAGAGTCTTTCTGGGCTGTAATAGGATCGTTAGTGGTCGTGTTCTTATATATATTATTTCGTTTTAAAAGATGGCAATTCTCACTTGGTGCGGTAGCAGCAGTTTTCCACGATGTATTAATACTATTAGGAGTATTCTCTTTAACCTACAAGTTTATGCCATTCTCTTTAGAGATAGATCAAGCGTTTATCGCAGCGATCCTTACCGTAATTGGTTACTCTTTAAATGATACCGTGGTAGTATTCGATAGAATTAGAGAATTCTTTAACGAGCACACTTCTTGGACATTCGATGAGGTTATAGATAGATCTTTAAGTAGTACTTTAAGTAGAACCTTAAATACATCGTTAACAACATTAGTCGTGTTATTAACTATCTTCATTTTTGGAGGAGAATCAATTAGAGGATTTATGTTCGCCTTAATTGTTGGTGTAATTGTAGGTACGTACTCATCATTATTTATTGCAACACCTATAATGTACGATTCAGTTAAAAAAGGAGATGCAGCGAATGCATTAAAAGATAAAGAAGTAGAAACAGAAGAAAACACTGAGTTAAACGCTTAAGAATTCTAAGTTTTAAAATACAAAAGCCTTTCAAGATCTGTTCTTGAAAGGCTTTTTTGTATCTTAATTTTAATGGCTGTGTTTTGGGTATGACGTTGCAATTACTAGTAAAAATAAGGGATTTCGCGGTTCACTGACCAAAGAAACACTGGAAGCGCTTAAACAATCGCTCTGTGGCGTAGTAATAACGAATACCTGTTTATAAAATTAAAAATGAAGGGGTAATCCGTAATACAACCGCTATTTATAAAACTATTAATAATTAATGAAAGCATAATCCATAACACAGATAATAATTATCGTTAATCCTTTGGTAAGAAACCGTAATAAATTATCTGTAAATGCTATATTTACAAACCTAAAAATACATCTATGCACTTATTAACAATCGACTGGAATCCTATTACGGGAATAGACATCGTAGGTAATTTTAAAATTCATTTCTACAGTTTAATGTGGGTTACCGCCTTTATTGTAGGCTGGCAAGTAATGAAACGCATTTTTATAAGAGAAAAAATAAAAATAGAATATTTAGATCCCTTATTTATTTATACCGTTCTAGCGACAATGTTGGGAGCGCGTTTAGGACACGTTATCTTTTATCAGCCAGAATTATTCTCTCAAGATTTCTTTAGTGTGTTTTTACCGTTTCATTTCGTTCCAGAATTCGAATTCTCAGGATTTTCTGGATTAGCAAGTCACGGTGCAGCTATAGGTATTGTTATTGGTATGTATTTATACCGTCGCAAATACAAGTATAAGTCCTTAATGTGGATCTTAGATCGTATCGTGATTCCTGTAGCGTCTGGGGCTGTTTTTATACGTATTGGTAACTTTCTTAATTCTGAGATTATAGGTAAAATTACCGACTCTCCTTTTGGAGTGCGATTTGTGCAAGAATTTTATGGCAAACGCGAAATTATGCAACTTACTGGAATTAAAAACTACAAGCAGGCGTATGCCGCAGTAACCGATAATCCGCAATTTGTATCTTTATTAGAGGCTGTGCCGCTAAGACACCCGGCACAATTATACGAAGCATTTTGTTACATTTTCGTATTCATTATATTATTGTTTTTCTATTTGAAAACAAAAAAATCGGAACAAATTGGCTTTTTATTCGGACTGTTTTTAGTGTTGTTATGGACCGTAAGATTCTTTGTAGAATTTATAAAAGAAGCTCAAAATGCAGAGCGCGCCGATTGGTTCTTAAATACCGGACAATGGTTAAGTATCCCATTTATAATAGTCGGACTGTATTTTATGTTTGTCTATAAACCAAAAACAAAAGTGCAGTAATTATGAAAGTATACCGTGTATTCTTAATAGCATTAAGTACTTGTTTTGCACTAACCACAATGTCTTGTAAAGAAGAGAATAAGGTGATTAAGCAGGTAGAAGTACCCTTTAAAAAGGAAGGTGATTTAACACTTTTTAAAAAAGGAACAGATTCTATTATTAAAGTTTTAGATATTGAATTAGCACTAACGCAAACCGAACGCGATTTAGGGTTAATGTATAGAAACGAATTAAAGGACAACCAAGGAATGCTATTTGTATTTCCAGATAGCCAGCCGCGAAGTTTTTATATGCGTAACACGCACATTTCTTTAGATATTATCTATTTAGACCACAATAGAGCGATTGTAAGTATTCAAAGAGAGGCCAAACCAATGGATGAATCGTCTTTACCATCGGAAAGTGCTGCGCAATATGTATTAGAAATAAATGGCGGCCTATCTAAAAAATGGAATCTTGAAACGGGAGATACTTTAGTGTTTTCAGAATTGTAAAAACTAGTTATTACATAATTAAAAAGCCCACTCATAAATTTTAAGAGTGGGCTTTTTTATGGAAGTCTGTTACTCGCATTAAGGATTGAGCGGTGTGTTTGAGCTCTCCCGATTTTTATTCGGGAAGCGAGTAGCGAAAGCCTGACCTTGCTTTTTTTGCAAGGTAATGCCCAAAATAATAATCAGATAGATTTTAGAGCGGCATAGTATTAATCCTCCTTTTTAGGAACGGAATCGAAACCGCTGCCGCCCCAAGGATGGCAACTAAAAACACGTTTTATAGCGAGTACCCCGCCCTTAATTAGGCCGTGAACTTGTAGTGCTTCTTTGGTGTAGTGCGAGCAGGTGGGTTGGTACCGGCACGTGGCTGGTGTAAATGGAGAAATAAAGACTTGGTACACCTTAATTATAAATAAAAAAGGGGCGATTAGAATTTTTTTCACGTTACAAAAAGTTTAGGCTTAAAAAAGCGTGCGTTTAATTTACCGAAAAACTGGTACCGTCTCTACCGTCTTTTAGTTGTATTCCCGCATTGGCGAGTTCGTCGCGAATTTGATCGGAAAGGGCAAAATTTTTGTTGGCTCGTGCTTCTTGGCGTAATTTAATAAGCACGTTTACAGCACCGGCTAAAGTATCGGTTTCTGATGCGGCTTCGGTAACATTTGTTAATCCTAGAACCTCAAAAACAAAAGCATTAATGGTGGTTTTAAGTGTGTTTAAATGAGCTATTGTTACATGTTGCGAGCCGTCTTTAATTTGGTGAATAAACTTTGCGGCGTCGAATAAATGAGCAATTAAAATAGGTGTATTAAAATCGTCGTTCATTGCGCCGTAGCATTTCTGCTTCCAACTGTCAATATCTAATGTCGATGATTCAGACGGTGTTAAAGTGTCTAATTCTTTAATCGCGTCGAGTAAACGATTAAAACCTTTCTCGCTAGACTGTAATCCGGCATCGGTTAAATCTAAAACGCTACGGTACCCAGCTTGCATCATAAAAAAGCGAATAACGCTTGGGCTGTATGCCTTAGACATTTTATCGTTATGACCGGTAAGAAGCTCGGTAGGATTTATAATATTCCCGGTGCTTTTAGACATGCGCTGTCCGTTAAGCTCTAGCATATTGGCGTGCATCCAGTAATTTACTGGCGACTGGCCTTTGGCCGCTTGATTTTGAGCGATTTCGCATTCGTGATGTGGGAATTTTAAGTCCATTCCACCACCGTGAATATCGAAGTGATTACCCAAGTACTTGGTACTCATTGCTGTACATTCTAGGTGCCAACCCGGAAAACCGTCGCTCCAAGGCGATGGCCAACGCATAATATGTTGTGGTTCGGCTTTTTTCCAAAGCGCAAAATCTTGCGGATTCTTTTTATCGCTTTGGCCGTCCAGCTCTCGTGTATTATGAATAAGATCTTCTAATTTGCGTTTACTTAAAATACCGTAATTATTAGTCTCATTATATTTATGGACATCAAAATACACAGAACCATTAATTTCGTAACCGAAACCATTGTCAATAATAGTCTTAATTAATTCTATCTGCTCTATAATATGTCCAGTAGCTGTAGGCTCGATACTTGGCGGTAAAAAATTAAAAGTGTTTAAAATATTATGAAAATCTACGGTGTAGCGTTGTACTACTTCCATAGGTTCAATTTCTTCTAAACGTGCTTTTTTTGTAATTTTGTCTTCACCTTCGTCGGCATCATTTTCTAAGTGCCCAGCATCTGTAATATTACGGACATAACGCACCTTGAAACCTAAATGTTTTAAGTATCTAAAAACCATATCGAAAGTCATAAAAGTCCTAACGTTACCAAGGTGTACATGACTATAAACGGTAGGACCACAAACGTACATACCCACGTAACCGTCGGTAATTGTTTTAAAAGGTTCCTTTTTTCCGCTTAGCGAATTGTAGATCTTAATAGTTTGGTTTTTAAAAAGCTGCATTGCCATAGGTTATGATACTGTTTGTTTAAATTAAAACGTTGTGTCTAACTTAATATAATCTAAGAATTCTCTTTTGGTGTCTTTGTTTTTAAACTGGCCACCAAACTCTGCAGTTACTGTGCTACTATCGATATCTCTAATACCACGAGAATTAACGCAAAGGTGTTTAGCATCCATTACACAAGCAACATCTTCAGTATTTAATACTTTTTGTAACTCTTGTACGACTTGAAGGGTTAATCGCTCTTGAACCTGAGGACGTTTTGCGAAATAATCTACAATACGATTCATTTTAGATAAGCCCACAACAGTACCGTTAGAAATGTAGGCGATGTGAGCCCGGCCAACAATTGGTAATAAATGGTGCTCGCAAGTAGAATACACCGTAATGTTTTTTTCTACCAGCATTTCGCCATATTTATATTTGTTATCGAAAGTAGAAGCGCTAGGTTTATTTTGAGGGTCTAAACCACCAAAAATTTCGTTTACAAACATCTTAGCGACACGATTTGGTGTACCACTTAAACTATCGTCTGATAAATCAAGACCTAAGGTTTCTAGTATATGACGTACATCGTCTTTTATGATGTCAATTTTTTCTGTGCTTGTTAGTTTAAAAGCGTCTGCTTTCATAGGCGTAACTGCCGAAGTACCTATGTGGTTTTCACCAATTGACTCGTGATTTTTTGTTGTATTATCAATTTCCATTAATCCAGTAAAATGTTTAAAAAGCAAAGATAAGTAATAAAAAAATCATAGTTAAGAGGTAGGGGTTTTTAAATTTGAATTGTTATATAATTAACAGAACATTATATTAACGTAATGTTAAAGATATTTTACTTATTTTTAGACCCTATAATATAAAAAACAACTATGAAATTACTCTACACTTTAGTGTTTATGCTTACTTTGAGCGCTTATAATGTTAAGGCTCAGTCGGTAACTAAGCAGTCTCTTACGCTTGTAAAATACAATGATAATGTTACAGCACCATTAACTATAAAAGAACGCTCTTTTATTAAGGAAGTTTATGCAGATAAATTTGAGGAGTATGTAATGAATAGGCCTCAAAAATTGAAGGATTTAAAAAACTTATTAAGAAATAGAGTGCTTATTAGAGATATGCCTGATTTGATTAATAATCCTGAGAAATATACATTACTTAGCGAAACTGATTTATTTAATATATATAATTCGACATTAAATTTTGATAAAACCTATAATAAAGAAACGTTTAATGTGTTAAAATATAATCTCCAATTTTTTGGAAGGGGTTCTAAGGTCTATAGAATAGACAATACCAGTTATTTTATCATTATAAAGTCTCAACATCATTAAAAAATACAACAATGAAGAAAATTACCTTTTTAATATTATTTTTATTTATATCTACTGTTACATTTTCTCAAGACGTGTTAATGCAAAATGGAACGGTAAATACATGTTCAGGAACTTTTTATGATTCTGGTGGTGGTGCTGGTAATTACGGCAATGATGAAAATTTCACTCTTACTATTTGTCCTGATGAACCAGGGAGTCAAATACAATTAGATTTTACAGCATTTAACACGCAACAAAATAGTGATAGTATAACCTTTTATGATGGAGACGACGTCACTGCAAACCCTTTTGGAACTTATTCTGGAGGAGGGGCAGGTGCCAATCCAGGTTTTGTTTCTGCAACCCCAAATAATGTAACAGGGTGTATAACAATTGTTTTTACATCTAATGATTCAGCTAATTCTGTAGGGTGGTCAGCAGATATTTCTTGCTTTACACCTTGTCAAACGATTACCTCTCAATTAGACAGTACGAGTGTAGCTCCAAACCAAGATGGTTATATTTGGGTATGTCCTGATGAAGAAATAACGCTTACTGGAAGTGGCGCATTTTCTGCCGATGGAACGGGAGCGACTTATGAATGGGATTTAGGCGATGGTAATACGGTACCTGGCCAAACAGCAACTTTTTCCTACTCTAATCCAGGTGTTTATATTGTAAACTTAAATATTACAGATACTAATACAGACCCTGATCCAGGAACAGGTTGTACGAACACTAATTTGATTAACCAAGTTATACAAGTGGGTACCGAACCTGATTTTACGGGAACAGAAGCAGTCCAAGATACCTTGTGTTTTGGAGAAGTAACAACTATAGAAGGTGTTGTTACTCCTACAGAGTTTATAAATGATTGTACACCGCCTGTTAGTGGTACTACCTTTTTACCAGATGGTAATGGGGCTTCTTATTCAACATGTGTTACAGTTGATTGTTATGATTCAGCGCAAACATTAACTAATGTCGATCAAATTGTAGGAATATGTGTTAATATGGAACATTCGTTTATGGGTGATTTAGATATTAATATAATTAGTCCTTCAGGTCAAATGGCTGTTTTAAAGGGTTACCCAGGTGGAAATGGTACCTACTTAGGTGGGGCTAATGACGACGGTACGAACACTCCAGGTATTGGTGCCGATTATTGTTTTTCTACAGCAGGAACAGTAACCTTAGAGAATGGACCAACAATTATTGCGGGTAGTAATCCACCAAATACTTCTATTACGCCAGGAATGTATTTGCCAGAAGGGAGTTTTAATGATTTATTAGGGAGTCCCTTAAATGGGGATTGGTGTATTCAAATTATTGATAACCTAGGATTTGATAACGGGTTTATATTTTCTTGGAGTATTCAATTTGATCCAAATTTACAGCCTCCAGAATTATCTTTCACTCCACAAACAGTAACAGAAGGATGGGATGCAGACCCTACAATTACTGCGACAACAGGTAATACGATTACGGTAGCGCCTCCAACAGCAGGACAGTTTTGCTATACCTATAGAACAACCGATAATTTTGGATGTGAATATACAGAACAAGTGTGTATAGATGTATTACCGGAAATTATAACAGACGAACCAAATGATTTATATTTGTGTGATGTAGGTGCACCTCCTTATATTTTTGATTTAACAGAAAATGATACGGTCATCAATGCTCCTGCACCAAATCCTTTAGATCAAATTATAACTTATTTTGAAACTCAGGCAGATGCGGATAACAACACAAATGCGATAGCTACCCCAGATACTTATACTTCTACTGCCGTTATTGGTACACCCCAAACAATATACGTAAGAATAGAATATTTAACATCGGGTTGTTTTGAAACAGAAACATTTACACTAAATGTAGTTGCACCACCAATTATAAATCCAGCTCCAGATATGGAACTTTGCGATGATGCTTCTAACGATGGAACAGAACCATTCGATTTAGAATCTCAAAATGCAACTGTCTTAGGGCCACAATCTAATACAGACTATACGGTAACGTATTATACAACATTCGTTGATGCTAATGCAGGAACTAATGCTTTAGTAAGTGACTATGATAATGTTGCTAACCCAGAACCCATTTATGTTCGTGTTGACAGTGCAGGTGCTTTAGGATGCTTCATCGCTTCACCAACACCAGTATTTAACTTAATTGTTAATCCTATAGAGGACGCCTCATTTACAATGCAAGCGAATTGTAATGGAGGAACGGTAGATAGTTTCGCTACTGCAGGAGGAACGTATGCTTTTAATCCAGCACCAACAGATTCTGCAACAATCGATCCTACAACTGGTGAAGTAACAAATGGAACATCTGGAGCAACCTACACGGTAGAGTATAGCTTTGGAGGGGCTTGTCCTTCTTCAACAACTTTCGATCTTACGGTACTATCGATAGATGATGCTTCATTTACTATGATAGCAACATGTACAGGAGGAACGGTTGATACAGTAGCTTTACCAGGAGGACTATTTGTTTTTAATCCTGCGCCAATAGATACCGCAGTAATTGATGCTAATACAGGCGAAGTTACTAATGTTACTTTCGATACAACCTATACGATAGAATATACTACCAATGGTGCGTGTCCAGAGACATCGCAATTCGATTTAGTAATTCCTGCTTTAGACGATCCTAGTTTTACCGTTTTGGCAACTTGTGATGGCGCAGTAGTAGATACAGTTACTACTCCAGGTGGCGTATTTGCTTTAAATCCAGTACCAACAGATGGTACTACGATTGATGTGGCGACGGGTGAAGTTACAGGAGGAACCTCTAATACCTCTTATACTATAGAATACACAACAAATGGAACGTGTCCTGATTCTAGTACACAATCATTTGTGGTTAATACGACTGAAGATGCCTCATTTACAATGTTAGCAACGTGCGACGGCGGAACTGTAGATAGTTTTGCTACGGCAGGTGGTACGTATGCTTTTAATCCACTACCAACGGATACAGCAACAATCGATCCTACAACTGGTGCAGTAACAAATGGAACTTCAGGAGCTAACTATACAGTAGAGTATAGCTTTGGAGGGACTTGTCCTTCTTCAGCAACTTTCGATCTTACCGTTTTATCAGTAGACGATGCGAGTATAACAATGACGCCAACGTGCGACGGCGGTATTGTCGATACAGAAGCAACACCAGGCGGAACGTATGTGTTTAACCCAGTACC
>NZ_VSKN01000089.1:0-975 GCF_008086185.1 Bizionia gelidisalsuginis | reverse complement strand
TACTATCAGGCCTTATTAGTACTGCTTTTTTACTAAGACCATCTTTATATTCTTCGAAAGAGGGAGGCGTGTTATACCTTATATCTATTACAGATTTCGTTAAAAAGGAATCGAAAGTATCATTATATACACTTAAGCTATTTTGTTTTTCTTTACATCCAAAAACTAAAGTAAAGAATAATAGAATAAAACATTTATAAATCACACGGGTTTGTATATTCATCATTATGTACGTTTAAAGATAAGTTGGCTAAATTTTGTAGTTGGGTACTATTAATTAATTGTCTCTGTAGGCCATAGGCATTGAGACCTGTCCAAGCGAAAAACTCATAACTTGAAACAGGTTGAGAATTGTTATCAAATTGTCTTAAACCATTAGCTACAGGATTAATATAATGCGCAGCCATTAGATTGTGCTCCGAGTAAGTAGCTATTTCATTACTCGTATATCCTGCATTTTCATAATAGTTATACATAACAACATACCAATTATATATTTCTTGATCTAAAGAATTCGGAGGGGCATTATTTGTTAGAATTATACGATGTAATTCAGCGTGTATTGTTTCGTGTAGAATAGTTGATGCTAACTCTATTGCATTCCCATTTACAGCATCATCATCAAATGTTATTAAAATCACATCATTTTCGTTTGGTAAACTAGCACTAGCCTGACCACCTCCACTTAACAAATTTCCAACAACAAATTTAATTTTGTATTTACTTTTATTACCCGTAAAAGCTTCTGATGTGATCCTAAATAGATTATTTTCATTAGAAATCAATTCATCTAAAACGCATTCTGCATCAGTTCCAATAAAGGAAGAATCTTTTATTATTTGCTCATCAAAATCCACTTCTCCTCCATTCATCAAAGTAATTACAGCTTCAATAGCAAAAGCTTGAGCAGTTTCGGAGCATTCATTCTTATCTATGTAGTAACTAATTTGACCAACAGCACCTTTAGGTTGAGAT
>NZ_VSKN01000088.1:0-991 GCF_008086185.1 Bizionia gelidisalsuginis | reverse complement strand
GGTAGCTTCAATTGGTGTAAAGAGCAATTGTTGAGATGAACGTTGAACCGCCGTATACGAGACCCGTACGTACGGTGGTGTGAGAGGCGCACTGGCAATCATTCGATTGTCAGCCGTCTACTCGATTGTGTGCCGTTTTTTCTTCGTTATTTTTCAATTCAGTCGATAAAAAATATCCGCCAACTATTCCGTGAATTATTCCAAACGTTCCGTAAATCCAAAGTTGATAAATCGAATATCCTGCGAGTGATTCCAAAATTCGTATTCGCTCAAATTCAAATGAATTTATTATTCCGATTACTAATGCTTTAAAGTACAATATTAAAATCCACGAAGCGAATAGTGCGAAAAATGATACTCCGTAATATTTTTGTTTTTCTTTTCCGACATATTTGGTCAAATATTTAATCGCTAATATTCCAATTATAGGTACCGAAACTATTGTCGTAATCCATTCAATCCAATCTCTTTCGATTGTGTACCAACTTGGAATTTCACCGATAACAGCATAAAAAACGAAAAGAAAAATCAGTCCGAAAAAGTAATGTTTGGCTATTAAAAATTTGATGTTTTTCAATTCAGCGTTCAGTTTTTTTTTAAATGGCACACAACGTTTGTGTATAAGATTAGTTGCGTGTTTAAGCAGTAAATTTAGTAAATAAAACACGAACCAAGAAAGTCCGTTTGGACTTTCGTAAGTAAGCTAAAACCAGCAATTAATTTTATACGGTGTGTGTGCCCAGTATGGGCATCTTTAACTTACAGCAAAGTAAGTAATTAATCTAGAGGGTGCAAGTCCCTTATGCGCTGGGGTAACGCCTAGAAGCATTAGTAAGTCGCAAGGGTGGTAACTGCAAAGTTACATCTGAAGAAAGCGAGACTACAAAACTCGGTACTGACGAACAGAAACCGTATACAGAGGCCTATTTATTCGGGTAAGCAACCACATCATTGCAACGCCCAAAGAGTATCAAAAGGGTAAGTAGGTAGA
>NZ_VSKN01000087.1:0-998 GCF_008086185.1 Bizionia gelidisalsuginis | reverse complement strand
TCTACCTACTTACCCTTTTGATACTCTTTGGGCGTTGCAATGATGTGGTTGCTTACCCGAATAAATAGGCCTCTGTATACGGTTTCTGTTCGTCAGTACCGAGTTTTGTAGTCTCGCTTTCTTCAGATGTAACTTTGCAGTTACCACCCTTGCGACTTACTAATGCTTCTAGGCGTTACCCCAGCGCATAAGGGACTTGCACCCTCTAGATTAATTACTTACTTTGCTGTAAGTTAAAGATGCCCATACTGGGCACACACACCGTGTATAATTAATTGCTTGGCAAGTGCTTATTTGGAAAATTCCTTCGGAATTTTCTCGGGTTCGTATTTGTTTACTAAATTAGTTGCTTAACCACGCAACTAACCATACACAATCACGTTGTGCGTCATTTAAAAAATCGTGCTATATACAAAAATAGTTGAGTTTTAATGAAAAAATGGATTTTAATATTTGTCGGAATAGTGCTGATTATAATAATCGGAATTGGAATTAAAATCAATTCGGATTTTAGTGATGTTGCGGAAGCCTTTAAATCGGAACACGCTTTAAACGAACCGAATTTGAATATTCTTTCGGAATCGACTTCACCCAATCAAAAATATAAATATTACGAATATCAGTTTGACAATGGCGGATTTGGATATTCGAGAGTATTTTGGTCTGTAATTGAAAATAAAGAAAATATAAATGACCTGAAAAAAGGACTCATTCCGAATGGATATAGAATTATTGAATGGAATAATAAAAACGAGCTGATTTTGGAAAAGTGGAAACCCTATTATGAAACTAATACAACCTACGAATTGAAAGGAAAAACGGAGTTTAACGGAATAAAAATTAATATAACGGAATAAAAAAACGAACGCACAATCGAGTAGACGGCTGACAATCGAATGATTGCCAGTGCGCCTCTCACACCACCGTACGTACGGGTCTCGTATACGGCGGTTCAACGTTCATCTCAACAATTGCTCTTTACACCAATTGAAGCTACC
>NZ_VSKN01000086.1:0-1009 GCF_008086185.1 Bizionia gelidisalsuginis | reverse complement strand
TCATTATTAAACGTTGCGGTTTCATAACATTCTGTCGTTGGCTCGGTTACTTGATCTCCTGTTACCTCCCAACTACAAGTAGAGTCATTAAACGTTGCCGTTTCATAACATTCTGTGGTTGGTTCTGATTGTTGTGTTCCTGTTACCTCCCAACTACACTTATCATTATTAAACGTCGCCGTTTCATAACATTCTGTTTTTGGCTCGGTTGCTTGATCTCCTGTTACCTCCCAAGCACAACTTTCTGTATTAAACGTTGCCGTTTCATAACATTCTGTCGTTGGTTCTGCTGCTTGTTCTCCTGTTACCTCCCAACTACACGTATCATTATTAAACGTTGCCGTTTCATAACATTCTGTGGTTGGTGCTGCTTCTTGTGTTCCTGTTACATCCCAAGTACAACTTTCTGTATTAAACGTCGCTGTTTCCCAACATTCTGTCGCTGGTGCTGCTTCTTGTTCTCCTGTTACATCCCAAGCACAACTTTCCGTGTTAAACGTTGCCGTTTCATAACATTCTGTCGTTGGTTCTGCTGCTTGTTCTCCTGTTACCTCCCAACTACACGTATCATTATTAAACGTTGCCGTTTCATAACATTCTGTCGTTGGCTTGGTTGCTTGTTCTCCTGTTACCTCCCAACTACACGTATCATTATTAAACGTCGCTGTTTCCCAACATTCTGTCGCTGGTGCTGCTTCTTGTGTTCCTGTTACATCCCAAAGACACGTATCATTATTAAACGTTGCGGTTTCATAACATTCTGTCGTTGGTTTTGCTTCTTGTTCTCCTGTTACAACCCAACTACAAGTATCATTATTAAACGTTGCCGTTTCCCAACATTCTGTCGCTGGTGCTGCTTCTTGTGTTCCTGTTACAACCCAACTACACGTATCATTATTAAACGTTGCGGTTTCATAACATTCTGTTTTTGGCTCGGTTGCTTGATCTCCTGTTACCTCCCAAATACACGTATCATTATTAAACGTCGCTGTTTCCCAACATTCTGTCG
>NZ_VSKN01000085.1:0-1018 GCF_008086185.1 Bizionia gelidisalsuginis | reverse complement strand
TTCAAATCATTCGGTAGATTTGGTTTCCATTTCGGTTTGGGTGGAAAGTCAATAACTTCCTTTTTTTTGTTAAATAATTTATCAAATATTCCCATTCGTTCGGTTTTGTTTTTAATTGTACACAACGTGATGTGTATGGTTAGTTGCGTGGTTAAGCAACTAAATTAATAAACAATTACGGACTAGAGAATATTCCGAAGGAATATTCCAGATGAGCACTTGCCCAAGCAATTAATTATACACTGTGTTAGCAAATCGTTTTTATTCTAATAATTCGACATAAACATTGTTAGTTGAAAGCTTAGTGTCCAGCGCATAATAATTTCTATTCAGAAGTAATTTATCAGAGGTAGAGTCTAGTTTGAAAAAACGTAAGTCCATTACAAAACCTTCAAAGCCATAATTTTCAAAATTTTTATAGTCGAATTCAATAGTACTTTTATTTGATTTAATTTCTTTAACAATGATAGAATCATTTTCTTTTTGTAGAAAAACCAATGTTATTTCTCTAGAACTAATTTTTGATTTAGGAATACTATCAGCAGGCGAGTAGAGACTGATCTTTCCTTTCAGAATTGAGTCTTTTTTATTTCCAATAATATTAAAATCAAAAAATTTACTTTTAGAACTATCTATCACTCCTTTTTTATAAAATAGCCAAGTATTCCAGAAAGTATCCCGTTTTTTTGAAACATATGCTTCATTTTCTCCAACTAATTCACCATTATTATAAAAAGGAATATTAATTCTTTGATAACGTTTAGAAGTGTCAATTTCCGTTTTATTCAGAGTGACGTTTTCAGTCTTTAATTCCGATGACTTTTTGCAAGAGATTAGACAAAAAAATAATAGTATGTAAATGGTTTTGAGGTTGTTCATCAAATGTTTGCTAACGATCTGGATATGAATCGTAGCTTCAATCCAGTTCTAAGTTTTGTTATTTTTGTATTCTCTAAAAATAGTTAAAAACTTTCTAATGACCTATTAACAGCTATGATTTATATGTTTTGTTGTTTGC
>NZ_VSKN01000084.1:0-1053 GCF_008086185.1 Bizionia gelidisalsuginis | reverse complement strand
ACTTTAGAATGTGATCAAGATGTAAACGACTTAACAGTAACTGGTGATGTTACCGATGAAGCTGATAATTGTGGAAACGCTGCTTTAGAAGCAACATACACGGATGGTGCTTCAACTGCTGGATCTTGTGCTAACGAGTCTTCTTTCATTAGAACTTGGACAGTAACCGATGCTTGTGGAAACACAACAACTCAAGAACAGACAATTAATATCGAAGATACTACGGCGCCAACCTTTACGGTTCCTACTGCAGTCACTTTAGAATGTGATGAAGATGTAAACGACTTAACAGTAACTGGTGATGTTACCGATGAAGCTGATAATTGTGGAAACGCTGTTTTAGAAGCGACGTATACTGACGGAAATTCAACTGCTGGATCTTGTGCTAACGCGTCTTCTTTTATTAGAACTTGGACACTAACAGATGCTTGTGGAAACACAACAACTCAAGAACAGACAATCAACATCGAAGACACGACGGCGCCAACCTTTACGGTTCCTACTGCAGTGACTTTAGAATGTGATCAAGATATTACCGACTTAACAGTAACTGGTGATGTTTCTGATGAAGCTGATAATTGTGGAAACGCTGCTCTAGAAGCAACATACACGGATGGCGCTTCAACTGCTGGATCTTGTGCCAACGCGTCTTCTTTTATTAGAACTTGGACGCTAACGGATGCTTGTGGAAATGATAATACGCAAACACAAACCATAAACATCGAGGATACTACGGCACCAACCTTTACGGTTCCTGCTGCAGTCACTTTAGAATGTGATCAAGATGTAAACGACTTAACAGTAACTGGTGATGTTACCGATGAAGCTGATAATTGTGGAAACGCTGCTTTAGAAGCAACATACACGGATGGTGCTTCAACTGCTGGATCTTGTGCTAACGAGTCTTCTTTCATTAGAACTTGGACAGTAACCGATGCTTGTGGAAACACAACAACTCAAGAACAGACAATTAATATCGAAGATACTACGGCGCCAACCTTTACGGTTCCTACTGCAGTCACTTTAGAATGTGATGAAGATGTAAACGACTTA
>NZ_VSKN01000083.1:0-1060 GCF_008086185.1 Bizionia gelidisalsuginis | reverse complement strand
TTGCAGTTACCACCCTTGCGACTTACTAATGCTTCTAGGCGTTACCCCAGCGCATAAGGGACTTGCACCCTCTAGATTAATTACTTACTTTGCTGTAAGTTAAAGATGCCCATACTGGGCACACACACCGTATATAGCTCATAGCTAATTAGTTGCTTAAACAAAGTTAAGGCATATTTGCGAGGTCGCAAAATTTTTAAATTTGACGATTTCCAATAAAAAAAGATAAATAGTAAAATTTAAAAATCTGGCTTGTACTTAATCCGAAAATTATTTTCTAATTTACACGCTACGAGCCATATACAATCACGTTGGCAATAATATAAGAAACGAAATGCATCCGATTTTAATACTAACATTTATCATAATTTGTTTTTGGTCAGTTATTACAAGTTTCAAAGCGATTTTCTTGATTTTGACGAAAGAATTCAATGGAGATAAAACAACTTGGATTTTAACTGTTATGATTGGAATTATTGGACCTATTTTATGGATAACGAAAGGGAAAAAACTGATTTCTAATTCTAAAAAGGAAATATGAAAAAACTGCTTTTATTATTTATTACTTTAACTTTCAGTTGCTGTGCTCAAGAAAAAAAATGTACGGATTTTAAAACTGGAACTTTTAAATATGCCGACCCATTATACTCTGATTTGAAAGTAATTCGAACGGATTCCACTCAAACGGAAATAAATTCGAAAAACGGACTCGAAATGCATAGTTCAATAAAATGGATAAATGATTGTAATTATGTTTTGACCATAACGAAAGTCTTGAATGCTGATTTAGAGAATGTAATCGGAAAAACAATAGAGGTAGAAATTGTTGAGACTAAATCTGACAGTTATAAAGTGAAATCCAAAAGTGACGCTGGAAATTTAGAATTGGAGTTGAGAAGAATTAATTGAAGGCGGAAAAAAAATACTATTGCCAATCGAGTAGACGGCTGACAATCGAATGATTGCCAGTGCGCCTCTCACACCACCGTACGTACGGGTCTCGTATACGGCGGTTCAACGTTCATCTCAACAATTGCTCTTTACACCAATTGAAGCTACC
>NZ_VSKN01000082.1:0-1094 GCF_008086185.1 Bizionia gelidisalsuginis | reverse complement strand
AAAGAGAGGGGGTTTTCAATGTTGACGAGATCATAGTCTCCGCGTGTATAATAACCTTATTCCTCCCTTTTGTTCCTTCTTATTTATATGTCTTAATTTAGTGTTTTTATTGAAATGCTAACTTAAGCCGTGTATAGTTAATTGCTTGGTTATCGCCTACTTACGAAAATCCTCGCGGATTTTCTATTCGGTTTTTATTTGCTAACTTTAACGCTTAAACCACGCAACTAACCATACACAACAACGTTACCTAACATTAAATGAACATCGAACGACCATTTAAAATTGATTTAAATAAAAAGGATTTAACAGCAGAAATTTCACTTCCGAAAACTTTGTATTCTGGAGAACAATTAGTGGATATTCACATTGCACCAACTATAGTAAAACTGGAAAAAGGAAACGACGGAAGAAAACCAGTTCTACCCTTTGACGAAAAAATGTTTACTGACGATATTTATAAAAAATTCAATCGCTTAACCTACAGTATTGGAAAACTAAACAGGTTAGCGGAATTAATTTACGACAAGCTAAAACGGACAATTTTGCTCTATCTGGCAGTCAATGAGTTGGAGAAATTGACTGAACGAAATAAAAAATGTAAAAACTTAAAAGAATATAACTTTAAAAAGGACTTGACTTTCGGACAATTAAGAAATGTATTTAGTTGTATAATAAAAACTGATTCGGAATTTGAGCAATTTTCGGAATTGGATAGTGCAGAAAAACGAAATAAGTTTAGTATACTTTTTGATAATTATATTGTCGACAGAGACTGTTACACTCACGGAATTTTATCATTCTTATATCCAGAATTTGAACCAATTTTAAAAGTTAAACCACCTGGCTCTGAAGAACATTATGTTGGACTAACGGAAAAAATATTACGAGATAATTTGTTGACTTACAAAAAAATAGACGGAATATTAAGCGAGATAAATCAAGTGTGGCAAGAAAAACGTTAGGTAATCGAGTAGACGGCTGACAATCGAATGATTGCCAGTGCGCCTCTCACACCACCGTACGTACGGGTCTCGTATACGGCGGTTCAACGTTCATCTCAACAATTGCTCTTTACACCAATTGAAGCTACC
>NZ_VSKN01000081.1:0-1124 GCF_008086185.1 Bizionia gelidisalsuginis | reverse complement strand
TTAAGTAAGGACAGAAAGAACCTGTCAGAACTAGCAAGAGAACTAGGTATCAAGGTTACTCTTTTATACAAGTGGCGTAAAGAATTTGAAGCTTTTGAATCGGGAAGTTTCCCAGGCAATGGTAATTTAAAACTTACACCAGAACAAGCACACATTGGAGACCTAGAAAGGAAATTGAAGGACATAGAGCTAGAACATAGTATCTTAAAAAAAGCAATCGGCATTTTCTCAAAGACCGATCGATGAAATATGCTTTCATAAAAAACAATGAAACTATTTTTCCGATTGATAAAATGTGTAAAGTTCTAGAGATAAATTTTAGTAGTTATTATAAGTGGAAACGGTCTTCTGCTAATAGTAATCTTTTATGGAAAGAACAGATTAAAAGGCTAATAACCCAGGTCTACTTTGAGTTTAAACAGCGTTATGGGAGTCCCAGGATTGCCATGGAGCTTCGAAAAAGAGGTTTTAAAGTATCGCGAATTACAGTTGCTAAATACATGAAAGAAATGGGATTACGCAGTAAATTGAGTAAGAAATTTAGAGTTACTACAGACTCTAAACATAATTACTTGCTTATGGACAACGTATTAAATCGTCAATTTAAACAAAACGAACCTTCTAAAGTTTGGGTTTCAGATATCACTTATATTGCTGTAAAAGAGGGTTTTCTGTATCTAACAACCATTATAGATTTATATGACAGAAAACTAATAGGTTGGAGTCTAAGTACTGGTATGGCTACAAATCAAACAACTTTGCCTGCATGGCGTATGGCTCTCAAAAATCGTAGAATTAGCAAAAAACTGATCTTTCACTCGGATCGTGGCGTACAATATGCTAATACTAAATTTGCCAATACGCTTGCTTCCTATAACGTTACACGAAGCATGAGTAGAAAAGGTAATTGTTGGGATAATGCAGTAGCTGAAAGCTTCTTTAAGTCCTTGAAATCCGAACTCATCTATGGAAACACGCTAATAACTAGAAAGGAAATGGAAAGAGATATCTTTGAATATATTGAACTTTGGTATAATAAAAAGAGAAGGCACTCAACACTCAATTATCTGACAATTAAAGAATTTAATAACTTAAAAATTAATTATAAATATGCTGCTTAACTT
>NZ_VSKN01000080.1:0-1125 GCF_008086185.1 Bizionia gelidisalsuginis | reverse complement strand
TCTACCTACTTACCCTTTTGATACTCTTTGGGCGTTGCAATGATGTGGTTGCTTACCCGAATAAATAGGCCTCTGTATACGGTTTCTGTTCGTCAGTACCGAGTTTTGTAGTCTCGCTTTCTTCAGAGGTAACTTTGCAGTTACCACCCTTGCGACTTACTAATGCTTCTAGGCGTTACCCCAGCGCATAAGGGACTTGCACCCTCTAGATTAATTACTTACTTTGCTGTAAGTTAAAGATGCCCATACTGGGCACACACATCGTATATAATTAATGGCTGGTTCTGGCTTGCTTACGAAAATCCTCTCGGATTTTCTATTCAGTATTTATTTACTAAATTAAGTGCTGAAACACGCCACTAATCATATACAAACACGTTAGCAACAATTTGGAAACGATGCGTTTTTGATGTATATTTACACCAAAACATAAAATTATGTCAAGACAAAGCATATCATTTACGGAGCCTAACGATGAATGGCTGAAAACCCAAGTGAATAGAAATGAATATTCTAGTAAAAGTGAATTAGTAAACGATTTAATAAGACAAGCCAGAAAGCAGCAAGTTCAAATTGATTGGGTTCGTGCCAAATTAGAAAAGGCCGAAAATAGCGGATTTACAAATGATAACAAAAATGAAATTTTAGCACAATCAAAGTCTCTATTGAATGGCTAAATATAGATTAGGTAACGAAGCTAAAAACGACTTAATAAGAATTCATCATTACGGAATTGAAAAATTTGGAATGACTCAAGCGGATAAGTATTTCGAATCATTTTTTGAATATTTTGATATTATTGCTGAGAGACCTTATTCGTTCGAATCAGTGGAATATATAAAAAACGAATACAGACGTTGTGTATGTGGTTCTGATAGTATCTACTTTAAAATAAATAAAGATATTGTCGATATTATGGCAATTGTGGGAAGTCAAAATTTAAATGAAAAGCTATAACGAAATAATAAACTGTTGCTAATCGAGTAGACGGCTGACAATCGAATGATTGCCAGTGCGCCTCTCACACCACCGTACGTACGGGTCTCGTATACGGCGGTTCAACGTTCATCTCAACAATTGCTCTTTACACCAATTGAAGCTACCTACTATTTTAAGCATAGGCTA